>JALTGP010000190.1 GCA_027076905.1 Campylobacteraceae bacterium
TTATTTGAACTTTGTCCCTATGGGATTTGAAACCAATATTTTCACCCTCGACATACTCTTTTATACTTTGATTTGAACTTTGTCCCTATGGGATTTGAAACCCGTCTTGAAGGGCATATTCTCCCCTACTCTCTATATTTGAACTTTGTCCCTATGGGATTTGAAACAAGAATTTGGTTTAATCTGCATTAAAACCCCGTTAATATTTGAACTTTGTCCCTATGGGATTTGAAACGTAGAGCTATAGAGAGAGTAGAAGCAATAAAACAGATAATTTGAACTTTGTCCCTATGGGATTTGAAACGGTAGGAGGTTTGGCTCAAATCACCATTTGCTAAATTTGAACTTTGTCCCTATGGGATTTGAAACACTCCCATTTTCTTCATAAGCCCACCCGTCTTTGATTTGAACTTTGTCCCTATGGGATTTGAAACTTGTATTGACTACACCCATGTAATAAGTAGAATCATTTGAACTTTGTCCCTATGGGAGATGTTAGTATTTGGACTCTTGAATATAAATTCAAGGATAAACTATGTCTATGCTAACACCAAAATCCTTTCAAAAATTTACCTACACCACCCTATTGGATAGAAAATTCCGTTCAGAATACTGAATTTGAAGATAAAAATGGGCGAGTTATGGGGGTTAAGAGCGAGTTTGGAGGAGTGGATGGTTGATATTATATTATGAGGTTTTAAATATTTATATATACATAGGGTCAATTTATCGACCAAAAATTAGAATAAATGATTATTTTATAGTCGATAAACCAAAATTTAAGCTTTGTTAACTCCTCCTAGAAGCTATAGGTGATATCTGTAAAGACCATATCATTATTGGCTACAGTATCAAAACGATTTGAGCCACCCATATAGTCAACCAGACCAATATTGGCATAGATTCCATCGGAGATATCATATTTGACCCATGCTCTTTGAAATCCTCCTTGGTCGCCACTTGAACCAAACAGAGAGATAAGATAGTTTGCTTTTATGGTGGCATTGGCAAAGTCAGAGCTTACACGAAAGGCGTGTTGGTACGCTCTCTCCTCTTTGGGCAGTGTCTCTTTTGCCAGTTTTTGGTCATAGTCGTGAATATTTCGCATGGCGATATCATAAGAGATGAGGGTATCGGCGATACCGTTGTACTCTACGCCCAAAAGAGCATCGGTTCGTTTGAACTTTTGGTTGGGGAGGGTGCTATATTTTAGCCCGTCAAAGTGTGCTAGTTCTGACTTTAGAAGCCATGAACCTTTGAGGATATTAATGGCAGAACCGAACATATCTACTTTGTTATGTGCTATTTTTACATTGTCAAAATACCCTGTATCATCATGGAGTTGTGAGGCGTAGAAGTTGATATCCCATCCTGAAAACTCTGCTCCTATGCTCAATGCAGGAGTAACATCGGAGTACTCTTTGTCACTTGGTAGAGTTCTGGAACTTGGGTTAAACGCTCCTCCAAAGGGAGGATTTTTCGAAAATCTATGCTCTAAAATCGCCATAGGAGTGATTCTCCAATTGTCAATAAAATAGTCAAGTTTTGCCATTGCCACAGGGAGACGTAAATCTTCGATATCGACCATACCTGGACGGCGATTGTCCAGAGGGTTTAAGACATCGGTTACACGAATGGTATCACTTCGCCCCCAAACGACCACTTGGCGACCTAGTTTGATGTCGATATTATCGGCGATATTTCCCTCTATATAGGCATCATAGAGTTCAACCTCCTCTTTTAGCTCATCTAGCTCATCATTAGAGTATTTCTCTTTTCCTCTAATATCATAGATAGCATCATAGTAGGCTTTGGCGTTTGTTTTCACTTTGAAACCATTATCAAACTTGTGTTCATAGTCCAAAAGTAGAGAGGTTTTCGCAGAGGAGATATTGTCATGGGGGGCATCATCACTATAGGAGTAGGCTATCTGTTCGGTTATTTTTCCTGTGAAATCACCCAAAATATTTTTTTTGTTTTTACTCTTAGAGTTGGAATGAGATACGGGAGGAGGTGTCTCATCATCAAACCCTGCCATAATATCATCACCACTGCTACTTTTATTTTTATTCCCACCAAGAGGGTGAGAACTAGAGGTAGAGTGGCTTTTAGGTTTAGTGATTGGAGTATCATCAAAACCACTCATTGACTCATCAATGCTCTCTGCACCAAGCAAAGAGATAATAAGAAGTGAGCTTAGAACAATTCTCATATTAGAGACCTTTTTCCAATCTTCTTGTAGTAAATACACTGTCCTCAATCGCTCCATTTAGGGTAACATTTGAGAAGCTTAAAATGGTTTTATGTAAGGTGCTATTTCCTTTTTTGGTGGTCATGGTCATCTCATCTACCAACCAAATACCATTCTCTTGACGTATCTGTTTGAGGTCGAGATATTTCTTTTTTCCATTGGTCAAGAAGTTGATGGCACGAACCACCATATAGTTGTCTTTTCGTACAATGGCAATACTCTTCTCATAACCTGATTCATCAATAATTGCTTGATTTCTGGGCGTTGACTCTATCATCCATGCAGGATGACCTCTTACTTCGGTCTCTTTTAAAAGTTTAAAGTCATAATCCTCTAAATCACGGTCGGTCATGTCAAAATAGGAGAAATCAGACCCCATAAAGCTTGAACTTTTGTCTGTTGATGGGATTCTTTTTACCTTTTTGAGTGCAGGTAGATAGAGCCACTGGTCATCATCTCTAGCACTGTTATCATAATCATAGGTCAAAAAAGCAGTATTTTTTACATCTGCAGGACTTTTAAAAAAAAGAGTTCGATGGTTATCTTCACCAAAATCTTTGGCATATGATTTGAGATCACGTGTTCGTTGGTTTCCATTTTTGTCAATCAGTATCATGAGCATATCTTGCTCCAAGGTATCGCCTTCATCTCTGGCATCAACTTTTTCCATAATTGATCTGGCAGTTGTGTCATCTGCCATAGTCTGTGTGGTGAGGAGGGATGCTCCTACACCGAGTAAAAATAGTAGTTTTTTTGCTTTCATTTTTATATCCTTTATTTTAAATTTTAAGTATTATACACTTTATATGTGAACCAAATATTAACCTACTTTATCCAACCTTTTTTTGCAGCCACAATCATAAGAGCAGGAGCTAAAAGAAGGTCAGCTAGTAGAGCAAATATAATGACCGAGGCGGTCAAGAGACCAAAGTTTTGTACTGAAATCATATTGGCTGCCAGATAGGCAAAAAATCCCAAAGAGAGAACCAATGTGGTAATGACCATCGCTTTTCCTGTGGTGGCAAAGGTCTGCTCTATGGCATGAGTGCTATCCCCCGTCTCTAGGTAGTATCGCTTAAAATTATGCATAAAATGTATGGTATCATCTACCACCAATCCAATGGCAATAGAGCCAATAAGAAGTGTAAACAGATCAAGAGGTATCTTGGCAACTGCCATAAGTAGAAGCCCCAAAATAATAGGAGCTAGGTTTGGAATCATACTAAGCAGTCCCATACGCACAGAACCTAAGATAATCATCATCATCAAGGTGATGGCAATCGCTGCGATAAAATAGCTCTGTACCGAAGAGAAGATAGCGTTGGAGAAGGTATTGATAAGGAGAGGCATCATCCCTGTAATCTCCACTTTGTCCTCTTTAAAGGTAAGTTGGGCTTGATTTGCTACATAATCGCGTATTCCTACCGCATAGACACTGTCTGTCCACGGTATTTTAATGGTTACTCGTGCTTTGGAAAATTGTGAATCAACCACATCCTCTAGGTCATCTGAACCTGAATTTTCAAATAGCAGAAGCTCTTGTGAGACAAGATTAGCATCGGTTGGAATGGTGTAATGTCCCTCTTGATTCTCATGCAACGCACGGTTGGTCTCTTTGACAATGGTAGCAAGAGAGATAACTTTTCCCACATGAGTATACTCATCCATGTAGGAGTCCAGTTTGGTACTAAACTCATTGAGTGCTTTGAGTCGTGTTGGGTCTACCCAACCATTCTCTTTGCCTGTGTCTATGACTACTTCAATGGTAACGGATCCATTCATCTGTTTGTCGATGGTCTCGGTAGAAATTCTCTCCATACTATCGGGTTGAAACCATTTTAAAGGGTTGTGTGAGAGTTGAACTTGTGTGGATGCCACCAGTGCTAGTGCTACCAATATCGTACTCGATACCAAGATAGCTTTGGTGTGTTTGATAGGAATTTGTGCCATCTGTTGCATCACTCTATCCATATTTCCTGATGTGAGTTTTTGTTTTGGTTTGAGCTTAGTGATACTAAGTAGGGCAGGAAGTAACGTAAGGGTTAGAATCAGTGAGACCATTACCCCCAATGAGGCGAAGATTCCCAAGTCAGAGATAGGTGCTACTTCGCTTCCTGAAAATGAACCCACCCCAATCGCTGTAGTGAGAGAAGTCATGGCAATGGCAAGTCCTGAGTAACGTAAGGTATAGGAGAGTGCCTCTTTTTTGTCTCCATTGGCATCAAATTTATCAAAAAAGATAGAGAGGATATGCACCGTAGCCCCTACAGATACTGCTAGAAGAAGTGAGGGAACTATCTGTGTTGGTAGTTTAAACATCACTCCTGCCCATGCCATCGTCCCTACGGTAGTAAGCAGAGAGAAGAGAATAACCAACAGTGGATATAAGACAGCAGAGGCACGTCTAAACACAATAAATAAAAAGAGAAGAATAATCAAAAAGGTAATACGCATAAATTTTTGCATATCGGCTTTCATCTGTGTTTTGAGTGCATGGTTGACAGAGGGTGACCCTGCCACATAAATCTCTAACCCCTTCTCTTTTTGGTACTTTTGTGTAATAGCCATAATACTTGATACCAGTTCGGTGTTCTCTTCATCAGTTAAAAAGACTTTGTTTTTGTCTGTTTGAGCTGTTGTATTTGTATTTCCATCATCAAATCCATTATCAAATGCATCAATATCGGAGACCTTTTTTTCTCCCTTGTGGGAGTAGGCATCGGTTTCGATAATAATGGTGGTCATCTTCCCATCTTCTGATATAAGTAGATTTTTGTAAAAATGAGAACTCATAGCTCTCTGTTTTATCTGGGCTACCTCTTCTTGGGTGGTAGGAAAAGGCTCTAGCAGGTCATCGGTAATAAGCTTATCTCCATCACCACGGGTATTTCGTACGTTGTACAAAGAGGTGACATCTTCTACAAAGGGAACAGCCGTCTCTATCTCCTTATGCAACGATTTGAGTGTGTTAAGAAACTCTAAAGAGAAGATATTGTCATTGCGTATGGCAACCAAAACCCTCTCATCGCGTCCAAACTGGTGACGGAATTTATTATAGGTGATAAGAACAGGGTCATCCTCGTGCATAAAGCCTTCTGTGGAGGTATCCATTTTTATCTGTGGGACATGGGAAATGGGAAAGGCTAAAATAACTACCAATACCAATAGAACTTTGAAGGGATTGTCGTGTATAAATGAGCCAAATTGCCCCATTAACTTCTCTAATCGTTTATGCATAAATCTTCTCCATATTTTCAGTTTAATTAATAATTATATATTCTTAACGTGAACCTAAGATTAATTATTGAAAAGTGTTGTAGACTAACTGGTATATAAAGTCAATAGGGGGCAAAAAACTATTTTTGGGAATTTTCTTGTGAGAAAAACAATCACAATTTATGTTAATTTACAATAAATACTATTTTTTTAATCTTTTTTTATTATAATAATAGAACTTATAATAATAGAACTTATAATTAGACAACTATAATTATATAAATATTGAACGATAAAGAAAAAAATGAAGCTCATAAGATTAGTAACCACTCCTGCCATGACGGTTTTTAGCAAATTACCTTTTTTGCTATCTTCTGATAATCAAAAAACAGATATTTATAAAATAGACTATCTTACAAAACTTCCTAATAAAAATAGACTTTTACTTGATTTAAAATTTGCAACATCTCCTATCCTTTTTTATCTTAATATTGATGATTTTATGAAACTTAATGAGTTTTATGGCAGTGATATGGGAGATAAGGTACTGATTCGTATGTCACAAATTTTAAAGAAAATAGCAAAAAAACTACACTGTAAAATGTACAGAATCTATAATGATGAGTTTATGCTCTATTGTGAAAAGTCAAACATCGAGTCCAGTGATTACAAAGAGAGTTTAAGAGAGCTTATTTTTGAAATTGAAGAGCAAAGTTTAAGCTATCATGAGTCTGACTGTATCAGTTTTACGGTGAGTGGTGGACTCTCCTCCTATAAAAATGATGATAACTTTGAAAATCTAATCTTAAATGCCAGTTATGCTAGACGTATGGCAAAATATGAAGATAAAAAATTTGTGGTATATGATAACTCAATGGAGGACAGTCAAGAGTATGCCAAAAATATTTTTTGTATTAAACAGATCAAAGAGGCGATTTTAAAAGATAACATTGTGCCATATTTTCAGCCTATTATGGATAATAAAACAGAAAAAGTTGTAAAGTATGAAGCGTTAGTTAGAATGATAGATGGAGAATCAACCATTGCTCCTCTATTTTTTTTAGAAGTTGCAAAAAAAGCAAAACTATACCCCAAGATTACAAAGATTATTATAGATAAAACACTTAATCTTTTTAAAGATTTTCCTATGTATGAGTGTTCTATTAACTTAACAACTGAAGATATTATGAACGAAGAGACCAGAGCCTATATCTACCATAAATTGGCAAACTATGTACACCCTTCAAAAGTGGTTTTTGAGATTACAGAGGCGACAGAGATTAAAAATTTTGAAATCGTTATGAAATTTATAAAAAGAGTTCGTCAATTTGGTGTTAAAATCTCTATTGATGACTTTGGAACAGGGTATGCAAATTTTGAGTATATCTTAAATCTTGATGTGGATTATATTAAGATTGATGGTTCGTTGATTAAACACATTGATGTAGATGAGGAGTCGCGTATTTTAACAGAAGCGATTATCGCCTTTTCAAAAAAGCTTGGAACCAAAACGATTGTAGAGTTTGTGCATAGTCAGGAGGTCTATAATGAGGTAGTCGCTTTGGGGGCCGACTACTCTCAAGGCTATTTTATTGGTAGACCAAAAGCTTCTATTCTTGATAAATAATTAATTAATCCAAAAAGAAATTACGGATGGAACTCTCTTGCTTACATTTTTTAGATTTATCATTGATACGGGTGATATCATCTTCAGTCACATAACAGTTGTTGTCTATATCTACAATAAGACCAATACTCTTTTTTAGATAGAAATAAGATAAATCATAATCGGATTCTATTGAACCACTTTTATACTCTTTTAATCTTCCTTCCCACTCCTCGTTTATCTTTGTCTCAACGCTCTCTTTTTTAATACATTCAAACTTTAAAATATCATCTTTGTAGGGGATAGAGTAGCTATCAAGCTCCTTAATCTCACTATGTAGTTTACACGTTTTTTTTGACTCCACACTTCTGTTTCCTACAATAACTTTATTGAGGATTATCTCTTCATTATGAGTACTTCTCTCTATGGTGTAGAGTGTTGAACCTTTGGATAGAAATCGTTTTATATCTATTGAGTTTGTATTCTTACCATACTCTTTTTTGGTAATGCTTTCATCATGTATGGTATAGCTACGATTAAGTTTATTATCAATTTTAATGGAGATTGTTTTACCTTCGCTAACAACCTCTTCGGTAAAGGTATTTCTCTCTTGCTCACCATCTCTATTTTTAATCGTTTGAAGATAAGTTTTAGTAGCTGTTTCACTAGGGAGATAATCTACTATATCAATTGTTTTTTTTGATTTTGAAGAGCTACCACACCCTATAAAAACAAGAGATATTAGGGTTAAAGGGATAATGGTTTTTAACATTTATAGACTCCATTTTTACTCTTATTATAGCATACTTTTTTATAAAATATCTTCAAGAAAACCCAGTTTTATAAGAGGGGGATAGAATAGAGTAAATTTTAATACTAATATTTCTCTATATTTTGCATCTTATCATAGTTATAGATATCTTCTCTAAACTCCAACTCTTTGCTCTGCGAATTAAATCCTGAGGTAAGATATACCAAATAGATGGGCAGTTTATTTTTAATATTAATCTGTCGTTGGCGTTTACCTTTTAATATTTTATCTGCTTTTTTCAAATTAATATTACTGTTGAATGTTGCAATTGTTTTAAGCAACTCTTTGGGTTGTGACAACCGAACACAACCATGTGAAAAGGCTCTTTTATCTCTTTTAAAAAGATAGCGTGTAGGGGTATCATGAAGATAGACAGCATATCTGTTTGGAAACTTAAATTTTATCTTTCCCAAAGCATTTTTTTTACCAGGTGGTTGCATAATACGATAGGGAAAGCGTAGTCCTCCTGAAGTATACTGCTCCCAATAGATACTATAGGGGTCAATTCTTGGTGAGCGTTCACTCCATGTTTGATGTATCTCTAGTCCATGTTTTCTAAGATAGTTTGGGTTTTTTAGAACAGAAGGAATAATCTCTCTTCTTACAATACCTGCAGGTACTTTCCAGTAGGGATTGAGGACAATAAAAGATATCTTATTGTTAAAAATAGGAGTAGGATGTTTTGGGTCTCCTACAATAACACGAATTTTCTGTTTGGTTTGATTCTGCTCGATGTAGTGCAACATATACTCTGGTATATTGACCACAAGATACTGTTTATGCTCCTCTCGAGAGAGCCATTTAATACGGTCTAGGTTAAGCAGTACTTTTTGGATTTTATACTCTACTGTTTGATTCATTGCTCTTTGTGTTCCTGCACCAACTATTGCATCAACCTCTAGCCCATGACGTTTTTGAAATTTTTTTACTCCCTCTGCTAGGCACTCATCAAAAGTAGCACGAGGTTGAAATTTAATTTTTATCTTACTCTCATTCTCTACCTCATCTTCAAAAAGTTTATCTGTATTTAGGTCACACTTTATAATGTCTCCTGATGCTTCGAGTCTCTCTCGTAGTTTAAGAACATTATCCCCTTGGTCTCCTAGTTTGAGTACTTTGAAAACAGGTAGTTTTTTCCATGAACCTCTCTTCTTGATTTCTTGAAGTTTCTCCAGAGCAATAAGTAGCTCTTTGTACGAGAAATTTTGAGGGGTTATCTCATTTATGGTCTCTGGAATAGATGGTTTTAGCAGAAGTTCAGAGATACTAAATGGGGGACTATCCTTTTGCCAAGAGGCATTAATGCGTTTTCTTTTCAAAGAGGAGAGTCTTTTTGAAAACTGTTTCCAGTTTATTTTTCCATAAAGTGTATGATTTAAAAAATCCAAATAGAGTTGGGTAAGTTTAATCTCTGTTCGACTTGGACTGATATGTATCTCCTCATTTTTCATGTAGTTAAGTAGATAGATATAGTCACTATGAATTTTACTTTTGTCTGAGATGGTGATATCATTTTCAATACTTTTAAAGAGAGAGGAGACTCTTTTGCTAAATCCATTATCATCTATCCACAACGGTTGATAGTTATTTTTTCGATAAAACCGTGTTAAAAATTTTTTACTTTTAATCTCTCTTATTTGGGGTAATTTTTTTAGAAATATCTCTTTTAGTTTCTCTGATATATTTTTTATATCATAGGCTGTTTTCTGTTTGTTTTTATCTTTTTTTACGCTCTTTTTTGTTGTTATTATTACGGTCTTCTTCTCTTTCTCTTTTTCTATAGTAGAGGTCTCCAATGGGCTTTGTACTTCTCCATATAATAGTATTGAAGAGAAAAAAGTAATTAATAACATATGTTTGCTTTTCATGAGTTTTCCTATAAGTATGGCTGACAAAGTATAGTTAATTATAGGAAAAGAAGAACTTAGAATTACCCTTAATTAGGGTTAATAGATAGAACGTATCTGTTTCTTATCATAATTATATATATCCTTTCGATAATGTAATAATCCATCACTATTTATCCATGCAGTGAGGTAAACAATATGAACAGGAACTTTATGGGCAAGGTTCAATTGTGTTTTATTTTTACCTCTTAAGGTACGTATTGCACGGCTGTAGTTTACCGACCTCTCATAAGGTGCAAAGGTTGCTAAGAGAGCTTTGGGTTCGGAGAGTCTGATACATCCATGAGAGAAAGCTCTACGTCCTTTTTTAAATGGTTTTTTGTTGGGGGTATCATGAAGATAGACAGAGAACTGGTTAGGAAACTTAAATTTTATCTTTCCTAATGCATTTTTCTTTCCTGGTGGTTGCATAAACTTATAGCGTTTTGTTCGCCCATTTTTTAATACTCTTGCCCAATCTATTTTACTGGTATTAATCGGTTTGGCCCGTGTGTTGTAGGTGGTTCTAACCTCATAACCACCGATATCCAAATAGTTAGGGTTTTTGATAATCTTTGGAATCATCTCTTTTTTGACAATACTATCAGGAATAATCCAGTAGGGGTTGAGTACGATAAATGAAATTTTATTGGAGAAGATAGGGCTATGGTGTTTTTCATCCCCCACGATAACACGCATGGATAGTTTTTCTCTGCCTCTCTCTTTGTAGTAGAGACGAAAATCAGGAATATTGACCATGATGTGTCTCTCTTTGGCAGGTTGTACAGGCATACGTTTAATTCGGTCGATATTGAGCAGTACTTTTTTTATTTTCCAATCTACAGAGGTATTCATCTTTTTGAGAGTATATGAGTTTATCTTTCCACTAGGATAGACTCCATGTCGTCTCTGAAACCGTTTAATTGCTTTCTTAAGACATGGACCAAATTTATTACTACTTTTGTTGACAGCACAGGTGTAGTCACCTGAACTATGCAGTCGTCGGATAAGACGTTTGACCATATTTCCTGATTTTCCAAATCGAAGTTGTGAGCTATTTGATATTTTTTTCCATCCCCCTTGTCGCTTAATACGTTTAAGTCGTTTAAGCTCTTTTATCATGGTTGGATACCCAAAGCTAGTAGGGGTTGTCTCTTGTACAATCTTTGAGATGGGTTGTGTTAAGATGAGTTTTTGAATATCATATTTTGGTGTAACCATAACCCAATCTGCTGCTAGTTTATTACGACGCATTCTTCTTAGTTTCTCTTGAAAATTTGACCATTTTATGGAACCAAAAATATGAAAATTAAGATAAGATTTTACGAGTGAGGTAAGTTGGATATCTAAAAGTAATTCTTTATCAATACTTCGATTGTTATTCTCTTTAAATTTTGATTTAAGATACTTGGTACGTTTGTAGAGGTTTCCCCGTTTACTTAATACCGCATCGGATTCAATGGTTTTAAAGAGGTCAGCAATGCCATTGGCTTTAACTCCATGACTGGTGAACCAAATAGGAGTGTAATTGGTTTTTTTGTATATTTCATGGAGAAATTTTTTGTGAGAGATATGTTTAAAGGTACTCTCTGCATTATCAACAATAAGATTCATCAATCCTTTTTTTACTTGACCACTGTAATATATTTCAGAAAGAGATACATTTTTATGAAACAGTTTATGTTTTGAAGTTAATTTTTTAAAAGAACCATTGGTAGCATTAAACTCTTTGAGTGTAGTAACAGTTAGTGCCTCAATAGTCACAAGTAGTAAGATGGTGATAATTGTAAATAGAGTGTTTTTTAGAATTTGCACGTTAAATATCTTTGTGATTTTTTCTTTTGAGTATATCAAAAAAAAGTGAAATAATAGCTTCTTTTGAGCCAAAAGATAAATAAATATGTTTTTTTATGTTATTTTAATTTTAACTCAGAGAAGATAATTAAAGAGCATATGGAAAGTCTCTTTTGCTATTATCTCTTTTAATGAGTGCTATTTAGATGCAAAGTAACTATTATTATTAATAACACGTCTTCCCCATAAAAAACGCTTTTTATAATAAGGTTTATCTTCAAAATTATAAATAACTACTTTTTTAGCGGCTGAACTTGCATGAATAAAATTATTATTTCCTAAATAGATTCCAACATGAGTGACGATTCCTTCACGATGTTTTTTGGTGTCAAAAAAGACCATATCTCCTCGTTTTAAGTTTGCATATTGTACATAACTTCCTACTTTTGCTTGATCTTTTGAGACTCTTGGAATGGTAATTCCCGAATCTCGATAGACCCATTGGGTAAATCCTGAACAGTCAAATTTACTAGGACCTGTAGCTCCCCATACATATTTAGTTCCTAAAAAACTTTTGGCTTTAGACTCTATCTGATTTTTTATAACAGATGTCTCCTTGGATGCATGATATGCAGGAGCAGGAAAATGAGGTGTGACTCTTGAACCATAAGAGATAACTTCAATATTAGGAGAGTAGATGTTTCTATTCTCTCTGTGGCTTGGTGCGTAGCTAATAACATCTATAGAAGAATTGATATAAGGAGTGTTATTCTTTGCATATGAAGTGTTATTATTTACATATGAAGTGTTATTATTTACATATGAAGTATTATTATTTACATATGAAGTGTTATCATAGATGGGTGAGGGAGTGTTCTCCACATACTCTATCTCTTCTAACTCTTCTAACTCATCACTCTTCTCATAAGGATTAATTATCTCTATTGGTTGTCTCTCTGGAATAACTTTAATAAGATTAAATGTTTTTTTAGGAGTACTTGTTAAGGTAAAAAGAGGTTTAGGGACAGGAGTACCTTTTTCTATGCCAATAATATTATAGGCTGAGAGTGAGGGATTTATGGTTTTTTTATGGATATTTTTAACCTTAGGTGAAGTAGTGGTAGAACAGGCAGAGAAGAATAAAATGCTTGAAGTGAATAATAAATTGCGAATAGTTGTTGTTTTCATGAATATAATTTCCTTTTTTTAATATTTGATAAACCTTTGAATGTTTGTTCTTTTTGGACTGTTTAAGTATAACATAGGAATAGTATTCAATTGAGAAAATTTTAAAAAAAAAATGGAAAGAAGCCCCGAAATATAGTACTTTCGAACCCTTTATATTATGTCGTGTTGAAAAAGAATTACTATCTGTTCTTTTATATTCATTTTCATGACAAACCTTTATAAGATAAAATTTATAGATTAATTGATATATTAATGGTACTTTTATAAGTTTACTATTATAAGGATAAATCTTGACAGAAACACAAAAAATAGCTATTCTTTTAATAAAAAAGGAGTTAGGATGGGGAAATTTAAGCAAATTCTACCAATTGTTACCACAGCAGTAGTTTTAACGGGAATTGTACTTTTAGTCTTTTTTAGGGATACTATTCCACAAAAAGTAATGCCTGATATCATGGATTCGGACTATATTAGTTTTTATAAAAAGGCATGTGAACTTAATGATGCAGAGGCATGTAATGAGCTTGGATTAATATACGATTATGGAAAAAATGGGGAGGGAGTAGACTCTGAAGAGGCGTACATTTTTTATGGTTTAGCCTGTAATTTAGACCATTCTGGTGCGTGTAACAACTTGGCGTATCTTTACAATAATGGAAAAGGTGTAGACAAGAATAATGGTTATGCTCTTAGAAACTATAAAAAATCTTGTAATTTAGGAAATCAAGAGGGGTGCTATAACTTAGGTGCGATGTACTATCGTGGAGAGGGAACACGACCAAGTAGATACCGAGCAGCTAGACTTTTTAGAAAAGCGTGTAAAGAGGGGATAGGTGAGGCGTGTAATGATTTGGGATATATGTATGCCAAAGGAATTCATGTGCGACGTGATATTTTTGAAGCAATTTCTTTGTATAACGATGCGTGTCAATATGGAGAGGCAGCGGGTTGTAATAACTTAGGAAATATGTATGAGAATGGTTCTCGTTGGGTACGACAAGACAATGCCAAAGCGGAACGTTTTTACAGTCTTGCATGTGACCTAGATGACCAGTCGAGTTGTGATAAGTTGGGGTATGTTTATGGAAAAAAAATACGAAAGATTATCAGTGAAGAGGATAAAAAATTAGCAGAAAAAGCGTGTGGTTATGGAAATGGTGTGAGCTGTTATAAACTTGGTGAACTATATTACACTAAAAATAAATTGGTAGAGCAAGATATCTATGAGGCAATTAAATTTTTTGATAAAGCGTGTAACATGGGTCAAAGTAACAGCTGTAGACTATTAGGAGATATACATAAAAAAGGGTACTAAAAAAGGCTTATTGATTAAAAACAATCATTAAGTTCAAATAAATAGATAAAAATAGCATTGATTTATTAAAGTTTTATTATAAAATAATAACTTTATTGTATCATTGTGAAAATTTATTTAGGGGAAGGATGTTTAATGGAGACACTTTTTTACATCGGACTTATATTTGTCCTTGGGGCGTTTATGAAGTTAGTAAGTTTTAAACTGGGTTTATTAAATGTCGTAGGATACCTAATATTAGGCTTTATTATTGGTCCTGAGGTCTTAGGATTTGTCTCTTATGAGTTCATTCACAACACCCAAATCATCACAGAACTCTCTTTGGCATTAATTGCTGTTTTGGTAGGGGCAAATTTAAAATATAATGTTATAAAAGAGGTTTGGAAACAGATAGCACTTGTCTCTTTCTTTGAAACACTCTTTACCTTTGTATTTATTAGTGGTAGTTTTTATTTTTTCTTTGGAAATTTGGGATTGGGATTTGCTGAAGAGAAACGTTTGACCATCGCACTACTTTTTGGAAGCCTCGCCTCAGCTACTGCTCCTGCTACTATCTTGGCAATTATATATGAACTCAAATCCGAGGGTAAGTTTAGCTCATTTCTTCTCTCTGTTGTGGCTGTTGATAATGCGATTGCCCTTATTTTATTCTCTTTAGTTGTGACGATTATCACTACCACAACAGGAGTAAATAGTTGCTCTGTTATGTCGATACTATCCGTTTTTTGGGTTATTATCCTAAGTATTCTTTTGGGTATTGCAGGGGCTGTTATCTCTGAATTAATTGATAGAATATTTGTAAATCAACCAAGCATGAAGACCACCTCTACACTGGGAATGATATTCACCGTATATAGCTTAAGTGGCTATTGGGAACTAGAACCACTTTTATCTGCTTTGGTAATGGGCATTGTTATGGCAAATATATCGAATGAATTCTGCTTTGTCAAAGAGGAGTTTGATAAGCACCTTAAAGATATTATCTTCTTACTCTTCTTTACGCTCTCTGCTATGCACCTAAACTTTAGCTTTTTATTAAATATGCCACTGGTTATTCTTCTTTATGTTTTCTTTCGTATTTTGGGAAAAGTTACAGGGGTATGGGTAGGAGGAAAGCTAAGTGGTGCCCAATCCCATATCACAACACATTTGGGATTGGCACTTTTCCCTCAAGCAGGAATTGCCATTGGTCTCTCTCTTTCTCTCCATCATGAAGCAGGGTTTGAGATGATGGCATCTATTATTTTAAATGTTATTTTGGCAACAACCATGGTGCATGAATTGATAGGCCCTCTTTTTACAAAATACGTATTAAAAAAATCTGGAGAGTGTGGAAAAAAAGAGACAAAAGAGGAGTAATTTTAATAACTCCTCATTAGATGAAATCTAACTCTTCATCTGAAATCTCTTTAAAGTAATCAAGTCCACACTTTAGATGCTTTAAATAGTGAAATGCATTCTTTACATTTTCCCCAATCATTACACTTCCATGTTGAGGCATAATATGTTGCACTTCTCTATCTTTAAAATTTATTAAAAAGTTTCGTACTGCTTTATTTGACGAGATATAGCTTTTATGAAAATAGTCCATATACTCTTGGTGTTCATTAAAATCATCTTCAAGTATCAATTTCCACTCTAAACTAATAGTAGCCCATATATCTCCTGAAAAAAGCGTTTTGGTAGAGACATCATAAATAGCTACAGCACCAGGAGAGTGCATAAATGGAGAGGGGATAAACTCTAAAATAGCTCCCGAATCTAATGTCAATGTAGGATTACTCTCTGTATTATAATAATTATATTTTATCCCGTTTGCCATATAGTGTTGAATTAAAGTATTTGTATTAGGAGACGCTATAATTTCTATATTGGGATTGATATCAAGCCAATCAACCATGGCAGCAGTGACATCAGGGTCTTGATGGTTAGCAAATATTTTTTTAATATAAGAGAGAGGAATTACCTGTTTAATTCTTGCTATCGTCTCTTTAAACTCTGCTCTGCTCCCACAATCGATAATAATTCCTTCATTTCTGTCTTTTATAAGATATATATTACTTCTAAATGCTTTGGTAGTTGTTGTTCCTACCCAATATATCTTATGCTGACCTTTATCTATTAGTAAAACGGCATCTTTTGAAAAATCATATTTACTATTAATCTCTCTCATTAATTACTCCATCTATTTTTAACATCTTTAAAAAGTTCAAAATTTTCTACAAATAGCGTTAAAATATTTGGGTCAAATTTAATACCTTTCTCTCTTTTTATAATATCAAGAGCATCATCTGAATTTAGTACATGGGGATTGTAAAATCTTGACGCAGTTAATTCATCATAAAAATCAATAATAGAAGCAACCCTTGCATAGAGTGGTATCTCCTCCCCTTTTAATGCTTGTGGATAGCCACTACCATCCCAATTCTCTTGATGAGAATAGATAACCTCTTTTGCCATTTTAATTAAAGTGGTCTCTTCTAAATCATTTAAAATAGAGAGACCAAGTTCAGGATACGATTTAAACTCTTTTGAATCGGACTTTAATCTATATTCAGGAGGGATACGAAGTAAGCCTATATCATAAATAAACATTACATGATAAAGGTTGTCTATCTCTTTACTGTTCAACCCACATAATTTTGATATAACCTTAGCATACTCTCCCATTCGTTTAGCCCTATTTTTATCCTCTTCTATTCCCTCATAAGAGAGGTTACCCAGTTTTAATAAGAGCTTTTTTTCTGAACCAATGGCTATTTTAATTGCTTCTTGTAGATGAGAGAGTTGCTCTGAAGAGCTAATATTCAAAGAGGAGTCAACCTTTATGTCACTTAATAGTTCAGAAAATTTTTTAACTTTAAGGTGATTATAGACGCGTAGTTTTAGCTCTTCTGGACTATAAGGTTTTGAGATGAAATCATTTGCTCCTAAATCATAAGTAGCCCGTTTCTCTTCATCTTTTGACGTAATAACAATAACAGGAATATCCCTATACTCAGGATTCCCTTTAAGACGCTTTAGTGTCTCAAAGCCATCCATTTCAGGCATAATTAAATCCAATAAAATAAGGTCGATAACCTCAGTATTTAATATCTCAAATGCCTCTATCCCTTGACTTGCTTGTAACATATGAATATTTTTAAAGTCATCAAAAATAGCAATAGCCATAGCCTGATTAAACTCATCATCATCTACAGTTAAAATAGTTGTATCTTCAAATTTTTTTAACTCTTTCATTCCTTATCCTTTATCTACTTCCGCCAGAAGTTTTTTTATCAAGTCTAATAGCTTATCTTTTGATTTTACAATAGATAGTAAATCTCCTTTTTCAGATTTTTTCTGAAACTCTCCTGCTAAAGTTGCTAACTCTTGTACCCCAATATTTGCCAAAACACCTTTAAGTGCATGAAAATCTTCAACTAAATCTTTACTGTTTTTATTTTGAATACTATTTTCAATTCTATCAAGATACTTTTTAATACTAGAGACAGCTTTATTAAAAAGTTTGTTTGAAATATCCTCATTAAAATTATTTTTTAGATGTTTTAAGGCTATCTCCTTAATCTCTTTTCCTGTAGATATAGAGTCTTTTTTTATCTCCTCTTTAATCTCTTTCGCAGTAGAAAGATAATTGCTCTGTGTAAACTCATTACGAATAATTTTTAATAGTTTACTCTCTATATCCTCTCGATCAAGTGGTTTCTCTATAAAATCATTCATACCTGACTCTTTGGCTGCCAATTTATCCTCTTTATAGACATTGGCACTCATACATAAGATTGGTATTTTTTTATCAAATTCTCTAATTTTTTTAGTTGCTTCAAGCCCATCCATAACAGGCATACGCATATCCATCAAGATAGCATCATAAGAGTTTTTCTTCGCTTTAACCACCGCAACTGCACCATTTTCTGCGGTATCACAGGAGATAGAGAAGAAGTTATCCAACATCTCTTTTTCATACTCTCTATTTAATTCAACATCTTCAACAATTAAAATATTTAAAGTAGAGTAATCTACCTCTTCATTATTTTTAAATACATCTTCTGCATAAAGCTCCTCTGTCTCTTTAATAAAGCGTTGATAAGAGATAGGTTTATTGATAATTAAATCAAATTCAGAAAGATTTTTATCAGTATCTTCACCAATTAATCCTATTAACTTTATATGAGAATTAATAGCTTTTAATGTTCCTGCAATATCATCTGTATGATTTTTAAATACATTAATATCGAAAATAGCCATATCATAAAATTTTCCACTCGCCACCATCTGAACCAATGATGAGGTCATGTCTCCTTGTACAATATCATGGTTTTGAAAGTTTATCCCCAAATGCATAAACTCTTTTGAGATTTTTTCTATAAAATTATCACGATTAGCAAACATCATGATATTAGCACCTTTTAGCTCTTTTCCTATCTCTTTTTTAGTGGAACGTTCCAACACAAGAGTAACTTGAAATTTACTACCTATATTTTTTTCTGATTCAACGGTAATCTCCCCATCCATCATCCCTGAAATTTGTTGTGAAATATAGAGTCCTAAACCAGTACCTTGTGTCTTGTCTGTTGATTGAAAAGGGTCAAAAAGTGTCTTCTCTACCTCTTGTGGAATACCATTACCTGTATCATCTACATTTACCTCTATTTTTATTTTATTCTCTTCTAAGACCTCTAAATGATTAATATAAAAACGAATAGAACCTTTTTGAGTAAATTTAGCCGCGTTTGAGAGCAGATTAATAAAAATCTGTTTGATTCTCTTATCATCTCCTTTAACTTTATACTCCAACATTGGAATATCAATAATAAAATCAACATCCTTTTTTATTCGTGAGCGTATTAAATTGGCACAATCATTAAGAACATCATCCAAGTCTATCTCCCTAGGAGAGAGTTCTATTCTATTATCTCCTATTTTTGCAACATCTAAGAGGTCACTAACCAAAGATAAAAGATGATTTGAACTCTGTGTCATTGAATCCAAGTAACGCTTCTGTTTATTATTTAATGATGTATCGTCAAGAAGTTCAGCATACCCCAATATAGCGGTTAAGGGGGTTCTTAGCTCATGACTTACCGAAGCAATAAAACGTTTTTCATTACTTAAAGACTCCTCTAACTCGTCATTCACTTCAGAAAGGAGGTGAGAGACTGTTAATCTATCTTCATTTGCTTTCTCATACTTTTTATTTAATTTATTAAACTCTTTTTTTAAACGTTCTATATTCTCTAGCGTAATCTCTTTATCTTCAAAATTAGGCGTAGCCTCAATTGAACTTATGATATTCTCTATCAACATATTATTTATCCTTTTTAGTGCTTAACATTGCCGTAACAAATGTCTCATTATGAAATCCATAACCTCCAGGAAAAGCACCAATTTCACCATACGCAAAAAAACCAATAAGAGGTGTTTTTGCAATACCATAAACAGCCTCAATCTCTTTTACAACCAAATTTCCTAAGACTTGTTTACGTGAGCAACATGGAAAAACTAAGGTTATGTCTGGTTTAAAATTTTTGTTAGAAGAGAAGGTATCAGTGATACTTTTACCAACATGCTCAATAATCTCTTTACCTTTAGCAGAAGAGAGTCGTACTTTTGATTTCTCCTCTACATGTCCTGCAAATATCAAAGCTCCTTGTTCTTCATCTATATCAAGAATAGCACGATAAACAACTTGACCATTTTTCATTTTGACCTCTAATGGATACTCTATTCCTACTTGTGGCATATCATCACTAGTGACATTAAGGTACTTTTTATAAAAATCAATTGCACGTTTACCATCTATCTCATAAACAATATTTTTGTTCGCTTTTGTAACAATTCTCTCCTTACCAATACCTGTCCAACCAAAAGCTCTAGCTCCCAATATATCAATTTTTTCTCTATCTATTGCCAATATAATAGCCCCATGATTAGAGAAATTTTCTCGAGAGAATATAAATGTGTCTTTGAGTATTAGGTCATCTCCAGCAGCCGCACCAAAAATATACTCTACTCCTTCAGATACAATACCTTGTGTATAGGCATCATTATCAAAATTAAGTCCTGAGGTAATGGTAATAATAGCTGGATTTGAGAAGTTGTGTTTCGCCCAAAAAGAAACCGCTCTTCCTGTTTCATAATATTTTTTCCCATCCACCTGTAGAAGCTTTAGTGCAATAGCTGAGGGTTCAATATCAACCAACATACAGACAATACTCTCCTCTTTTTCATTAACGCCAAGCTCTTCATTTGCAAATATTTCGCCTACAGTAGTAGACCCTACTATCAAAAATTGATATTTATTAATCTCTACAACCAGTTTTCGTATATTAAAACTAGGGGAAGTATAGATAAATGCCAATGTCGGCTTAAAACCCTTACTTAATTCATTATCTATATTTTTTATCAATTGCGTAATTGAATATGCAGGTACAATTATACTTTTCATATTTTTTAAATCCTTTAATAATCTTCTTTAATAATTTTTTCTCTTAATTGAATAAAATAGTCAAAATGAGCCAAAAAGAGTTTAGTAATTTGTGGATGGAACCGTTGGGCAGTTTCCTTTTTTAAAAGCTCATATGTCTCTTTTTGGCTATAAATTTTATTATTGAAGTACTCTTTTTTAGATAGTAGAAGATGAAAAGTCTCTACTAAATTAACAATATAAGCAATATTGTGAATATTTTCTCCTTTAAGTCTATTTGGAAATCCTGACCCATCATAATACTCTTTATGTTGTATGACCATTATTTTAACTATTCTAATAAACTCTGTCTCAATGGTATTATTTAATAGTTCCTGAGTTGTAAAAATATATTTTTGATACTGCTCTTGGTTCTCTTTTGAGTAGTCGAAAAAAAGAGGAGGAGTATTATCTGTTAGACTTAAAGCACCAATACTTCGAATAGCTGTTGCTAAAGAGATATTTTTCGAAATTCTTTCATTGTATCCAAAAATTAAGCTCAATGCCCTACTTAGTGTCGCCACAACTTTAACTCTCTGCTTATCTTCTCTACTTTTATTTAATAATTTTGAAATATTATAAAAAAACTTTTTTTGAGAGAGTTCAATAACCTCTAAACTGTATCCATTACTGCTCTCCTTATCTTTTTCTTTACTCTCTTTTAATTTTTCCTCTTCAGTAAATTTAATAGTAGAGGCATCTTCTTTAATTTTTTTTTCAGCCAACTCTTGATATTTCTTTCGGTATCGACTCTTCTCAATATGAGCATAAATTCTAGATTCTAATTCAGTTAACTTAAATGGTTTAGATAGAAAATCATCAGCACCCAAAGAGTATAGTTTTTTCATCTCCTGTTCATCGGTTGTTACAATAGCAACAGGAATAAACATATATTTCAGTTCTTTTTTAATGGCTTTAAGCGTCTCATATCCATCTAATTTTGGCATATGTAAATCCAACAATACCATATCAACCTCTGTCTTTTCTAAAATAGCCAATGCCTCTTTACCATCTTCAGCTTCTACAAAACTAATTGTAGAGATTGTTGATAATAGGGATACAACCAATTGTCGATTGAACTCATCATCATCAACAATCATAACTGTGACATCACCCAATGCTTCCCATTTCATTTGACTCCTTTCGTAAAATTCTTTACTAATTATATTGTAATAAAATTAAAATATATAATTAAAGTAAATTTAATATATGTGTAATAGAGTATTTTCAGTAAAATAGAGCCATTATAAATAAAACGTTATAACTATGGTTTTATACTATTTGTTTTTATTTAATATTAGAAATTTTATCACTTTAAAATTTTTTTTAATAAAAGCTTTTTTTGTTCTACTGTTGGATATAATCCAGCTTTTAATGATAAAGGAATATAAAATGGGACAAACCATTACAGAAAAAATTTTTTCCCAACACGCAGGACGTGAGGTAAAATCAGGAGAGATTGTTAGAGTTGATATTGATATGATTATCGGGAATGATATTACAACCCCTATCTCAATACGAGCATTTGAAGAGAGTGGACAAGAGAAAATGGCACGACCTGATAACTTCTGTATTGTGATGGACCATTATATCCCTGCCAAGGATATAGCATCTGCCAATCAAGCAAAAATCTCACGAGAGTTTGCCTACAAACATGATATGAAACACTTTTTTGATGAAAAAGATATGGGGATAGAACACGCCTTACTTCCTGAAAAGGGTTTGGTAATTCCAGGTGATGTAATTATTGGAGCTGATAGCCATACTTGTACCCACGGGGCATTAGGAGTATTTTCAACAGGTATGGGTAGTACCGACATCTCTTTTGGGATGATAACAGGTGGAAACTGGTTTAAAGTGCCTGAAACCATTAAAGTGGAGCTTAGTGGAAAACCTGCTGATCATATTTATGGAAAAGATATCATTTTAGAGCTTATTCGTCTTATTGGCGTAGATGGAGCATTATATAAAGCAATAGAGTTTACAGGAGATACCATTTTACATCTTGGTATGGCCGACAGATTCTCTATTGCGAATATGGTTATCGAAGCAGGAGCTAAAAATGGTATTTTTGCTGTAGATGCTGTGACTGAAACCTATTTAGCAGAGAGAGCCGAGGCAAATGGTGGGCTTAGAGATAAACCAAAGATTCACTACTCTGATAAGGATGCCACTTACTGTCAAGTGATAAAAATAGATGTGGCAAATCTTTCACCTGTTATAGCCTATCCTTTCTTGCCATCTAATGGTAAAACAATGGAACAGGCAGTGGAGGATGATTTGAAAATCGACCAAGTAATGATAGGGAGTTGTACCAATGGACGCATAGAAGATTTACGAATCGCTGCTAAAATTATGGAAGGTAAAAGAGTGGCACGGCACACCCGTATGATAGTTACCCCCGCGACCCAAAAGATTTTCTTACAAGCCCAAAAAGAGGGATTGATGGAGATACTTATCAATGCAGGTGCGGTAGTTTCTAACCCTACCTGTGGAGCCTGTTTGGGGGGTTACATGGGAATTCTTGGTGATGCTGAACGATGTGTGGCAACCACCAACCGTAACTTTGTAGGACGAATGGGGGCTAGAACCTCAGAAATATACTTGGCAAATTCAGCAGTCGCAGCAGCTTCAGCGATTGCGGGAAGATTGGTTGACCCAAGAAATTAACTTAATATTTAATAATAATAATGTTTTAATATTTTTTATTAATATTATTTTTTAGAGAAAAACAGTTCTATATTTAAACTGTTTTTCTTTTGATAGAAATCTAAATAAATCCTACTACTCCACGATTTATAGACTGACGATATGTTATAATTTATGCAAATTTTTTTGTTTAAAAGGATATATTATATGTTTCGCTCTATATTTTTATTATTTATATTGATTACTATTTCATTTTCAGAGGATAAGCGTTATTTTATTCAGTTAGGGTCATTTAAAGATCAAAGACTCTTGGAACGTAATATTGCTCAAATACCTAAAGATTTACGCTCCCATATTGTGGTGGTTAAATCAAATCGTTGGCTTATTCCTTTTGCCTATCACACCCCAAACAGAGTTGCACTGCAGAAAAAACTTCCTGCATACCGACGCTATTTCCCTGATGCGGTACTTAGTAATTCATCTTATATTTTAAATCATAGGGTAGTACTCAATTATGTACAACAAAAAGAGTATATCACCGAAGTTCCACAAATTAGAAGTCGACCTAAAATAGTCTATCATCAAGTGCCACAATATCGACCAAGAATTTATCAAGATGAACAATATATTGCTCCTGAAGCATCGGTTGTTTATCATCCTGAGGTTATCCCTGCTCCACAAAATTTTTATGAAGAGGAGACCACTTTTTCTGATGAAGATACCTATAGTAAAAGTATTATGGAGTTAGATGAGGAGGATATCTCTTCAACTTCTTTTATTGAAGAGAGTGTTCCCCCTCCTCTAAAGAGTTATATAGAGCAAAAAACAGTTCCTATTCCTACTCCTAGAGTGGTAAACAATCCCAGAGATATTAAACGCTATCGTAACTTCTCTCCTAAGATGTTAAGTGGAAAGCACTACTACTTGGCATATAAAGCAACTCAGAGTAACCCCAATTTACTTATTAGAGTAAAATTTGGCACCCATAGAGTAACCTATCAGCCCATTGTTGGTAATATGCAAATGGCAGATGCCTATTATATTGTAGATAATAAACGGCTCTATATGTACGCAGAGAACTTCTCTGAAAATGGAGCCTACTCCAAGATAGAAGCCCAAAGAGCTGACCATATTTTAGTATCCAGTTGGAGTGGTGGTAAAAAGCTTAATACCTTGCGTTATTATTTTCGTATTGCTGATGCCAAACGATACCTGAATATTGAGCAGAGCAGTGATAAACTATCTGAAGCGATAGAGGAGGGATTAGAGTATGATTGGGGGCTTGACCTTTAAACTTTTTTGACCTTTATCAAAAAATCTTCAAGAAAATACCGTTCTCTTGGACGGGGATTAATTGAAGAGAATTTAATATTTAATAAAGTTTTTTTTTGTTATTCTTGCAGAAAGCTAGAGTTAAATATATTCATTTATTTACCTATGAAAACTGGCACTTATTTAATTTGCATTCCTAAGTAGTTTACACTTTTTTAGGAATCGGAGACTTTAGTCCCGAAAAAACAGTGAGCGAGGCTAAAGCCATCGGTTCCAAAGGGTAAACTACTTTTCATGAGATATGAAGGATGCCATTTATTGTAGCTAAAAAAATTATAAATAAGAGCAACAATAATCAGTAATAGTTTTAACTTTTATCTTAAACTTGCTATTGGCAGCAACATTAAAACTCGCCCCAGCCCCAATCTCAATCCACCCTTGACTATCAGGAAGCATCACCTCTACCTCTCCTGCTGTTATCTCCATAAGTTCAGCCTCCTCTGTTCCAAACTCATACTCTCCAACTTGCATATATCCCAAAGTTTTTCTGCTACCATCTGCAAAATGAACCGTCCTGCTTGTCACAGCTCCATCAAAATAGCTATTACCTGCAATATCCACCGTTACATTTTCAAAATTTAAACCCATTACAATCTCCTGTTTTATTAAAATTTAGAAATTATAGCCTAACATTTAATAATTTGTCTCAATTATTATATACAAAACCCAAAAAAAGGTGATATACTTCTTTTTTTAAAATTAAATAATTATGGAGAACAACATGGGATTTTTTGATAAATTTTCATCCAATACAGAATTAACACCTGCGATTGCTTTGGCAACAAGTATGATATATATGATGTCAGTAGATGGGGATGTCTCTAATGAAGAGATGAACTACTTAGCTGTCAAACTTTATACGATTGGAGATGCAGAAGAGCTGATTTCTCTTTCGCAAAAATACTCTAAAAAACAAGATTTAGAATCGTTTCAAAAAGAGGCAAATGAAAAACTAGACGAAGACCAAAAATTTACTGTTTTGGCAAATCTAATTGACATTCTTTTGGCTGATGGCAGTGCAGAAGAGGAGGAACAAGAGCTGTTCTTCTCTTTTACAGAAGCCTTTGGTATTTCAGAAGATGATATTCAAGTCTATATAGATGTTCTATCGGTCAAAAATGACTTAGCGAGTTTTGTAGAATAATCATAGTGGGCATCTCTGTCCACTCTAATAAGGAATCTCCAAAAAACAATTTTACCCACCTAACGGCTTAATAGTCACATCATCCCTTTAACCATCATAGGAGTGTCATGGACAATATATTCTAATTAATTTTAGTTAGGTACTTAGTATTACTAATATATATCTATTATCTACTTTTGGTATAATCCACATTATAAATAATAGAGGACAAAAATGCAATTTCAAGAATTTAAAATAGATAATTTAGAAGAGTTTCCAAAAGATTTAGAGCAACTGTTAGCAAATCAATTAGAGACTATTGATAAGATTACAAAGAGTGATGATACGAGTTATGATGGGGTTTTAAAACCTTTACAAGATTTAGATGAGGAGTTAGGGAATTTTTTTACACCACTTTCTCATTTGAATTCGGTTGAAAATTCAGAAGCGACACAAAAAGCGTATGAAGCATCGTTGCCTCAACTCTCTAAGTTTTCCAGTACGGTTGCTCAAAATGAAGCTCTTTTTGAAAAGATTAAAAAAATAACTTCG
>JALTGP010000191.1 GCA_027076905.1 Campylobacteraceae bacterium
CCATCACTATAGTTTAGTGAGACCACATTGATGCCTCTGATAGTTCTTTTTTCTTTATTACTCCATAGCTTATCACAAGACCCTTCTATATTTTTACCCACTTTACCCTCTATCGTATCATCAAGTATAAGTACTTTGATAGCCTTGGCATCTTGTATTTTATGGAGCTTGGAGAGTATCTTTGCAACTGACAAACTCAATAATCTTCTCCAATTGTATGAACCATTAGAAAGTAATATAATGTCTCCACGCATAGCACCCAAACCTTGGTGGGCTACAGTTGGTGTGTTTGCTTTCCATCCAAATCGACCAAGAGATATTGGAGGATTTGTATCACAATTATCTTCATCTTTATCTCTAATCTTTAACTATCAATTTGATTAACACTATTCTAAAGTATAAATTGAACTCTATATCTTTTTATCTATAATTGTTCTAAAGCTTCTGCAATATCAGTAAGAGTATTTATTATATTCTTTTCTTTTCTTTTCTTTTTATAGATATTACTTGACATTACTATAGTTACGATAAAATGTTAAAAATAGAAAAAACAGGAAGATGAATGACAAACTTCAAAGAGAAAGCAGACCTGATATGGGCTATTGCAGAGTTACTGCGTGGGGATTATAAGCGTTCAGATTATGGGAAAGTTATATTGCCTTTAACGGTGCTTCGTCGTTTGGATGCTGTTCTTGCACCTACTAAAGAGAAAGTTTTGACATTTTTACCTCGTGTAGAGAGACTTTCTGATAGTGCTAAAGATTTGACTCTTAACAAAGTAGCAGGATATAACTTTCATAACCGTAGTCAATTTGATTTTGCTAAGATAGTCTCTGACCCTAATAATGTGGCTATGAACTTGCGTAACTACATCAATGGATTTTCTGCTAATGCACGAGAGATTATTGAGTACTTTAACTTTGATGACCAAATAGACCGAATGGACGACCCAAAATCAGATATACTTTTTCAAACTGTCAAGTCATTTTCAGAGATAAACTTTGATGGTGTTAGCAGTGAAGATATGGGGTATATTTTTGAAGAACTTATCCGTCAATTTGCTGAACAGAGTAATGAGACAGCAGGGGAACACTTTACCCCTAGAGAAGTTATTGAACTGATGGTAAATCTTCTCTTTAGTAATGATGATGAGATATTTCAAGAGGGAATCGTGCGTACTCTCTATGACCCTGCTTGTGGTACAGGTGGGATGCTCTCTATGGGAGAAAAACACCTAAAAAAGCTAAATCCTGATGCCAAGTTAGAGCTTTTTGGTCAAGAGATAAACCCTGAATCCTATGCTATCTGTAAATCTGATATGTTAATAAAAGGAGATAACCCCTCAAATATTAAGTTTGGTAATACCTTTACAGTTGATGGATTGCGTGATGAGAAGTTTGATTATATGTTGTCTAATCCTCCTTTTGGGGTCGATTGGAAAAAGGCTTCAAAGACCATCAAAGCAGAGGAAGAAAACTTGGGCTATGCAGGGCGTTTTGGTGCTGGTCTGCCTAGAATAAATGATGGTTCTTTGCTCTTTTTGCAACATATGATTTTTAAGATGCGTGATGAGGGAAGTCGTATAGGGATTGTTTTTAATGGTTCTCCTCTCTTTACTGGTCAAGCAGGAAGTGGCGAGAGTAACATACGCCAATGGATTATAGAGAATGATTGGTTAGAAGCCATTATAGCTCTACCTGACCAACTTTTTTACAATACAGGTATCTCTACTTATATTTGGATAGTCAATAACAACAAAGATGCAGAACGCCAAGGAAATATACAGCTTATCAATGCCACAGGTACAAAAGATGAAGAGCTTATAAATGAGGGGAAAAGAGACTTTAACCGTTTTTGGAACAAGCTGATGCCAAGAAGTTTAGGAAATAAGAGAAAAGTCATACCTGAACAAGATGATACACGAGGAGTAAACTATATAACTAAGCTCTATGGAGAGTATGCAGAGAGTGAGTTTGTGAAAATACTACCAAATGAGTACTTTGGATATTGGCGTGTGACAGTAGAACAGCCATTAAAAGATACAGATGGCAATGTGATTAAGAGTAAAGGAAAACCTAAAGCAAACCCCCATTTACGAGACAGTGAAAATATTCCATTTTTACGAGAAGATACAGAGGGGAATTTAGTTCCTCAGACTATAGAAGAGTATATGAGTCGTGAAGTTTTCCCTCATGTTCCTGATGCGTGGATTGATGAAAAAAAGACCAAGATAGGATATGAAATTAATTTTACCAAATACTTTTATGAGTTTAAACCTCTGCGTTCATTGACTGATATACGAGCTGATATTTTGGCACTAGAAGAGAGTAGTTTGGAGCTTGAAAAAAAGGTGTTAATCTAATGCAACGCTATGAGAAGTATAAAGATAGTGAGGTTGCTTGGATTGGTGAGATTCCTGAAAATTGGGAAGTTAAGAGGATTAAAAGATTATCTTCTATAAAGCGAGGAGCATCTCCTAGACCTATTGCAAACCCTTTATATTTTGATGATGATGGAGAGTGGGCATGGGTAAGAATTGCTGATGTTTCTGCAAGTGAAAGGTATTTAGAGAATACAACACAAACTCTATCAGAGTTAGGAGCATCTTTGAGTGTAAAAATGCTTCCAAATAGTTTTTTTCTTTCTATTGCAGGTACTGTTGGTAAACCAATTATTACAAAAATAAAATGTTGCATTCATGATGGATTTGTATATTTTCCATACTTAAATATTAATGTTGAATATCTTTATTATATTTTTAGTACAGGTCAACCTTATTTAGGATTAGGGAAATTTGGTACTCAATTAAATTTAAATACTGATACTGTTGGAGAAATAAGTATACCTTTACCTGATGGGAAAAGTATTGATACTATAGTGAAGTTTTTAGATAAAAAAATTACAGAGATAGATACCTTAATCGACCAAAAAGAGCAACTTCTAAAACTCTATGAAGAGGAGAAGAAAGCAATTATTAATAGGGCTGTGACTAAGGGGATAGATAGTGATGTGGTTATGAAAGATAGTAATGCATCTTGGTTAAAAAGGATACCTCAACATTGGGAAGTAAGAAGAGTTGGATATTCCTTTGGAACTATAGGAAGTGGAACTACACCAAAAACAAGTGAATCTTCATATTATGATAACGGGTATATACCTTGGTTAAATACTGGAGATTTGAACAATGGGTATATTTATGATACTAAGAAAAAAATTACGGATAAAGCATTAGAAGATATTAGTACATTAAAGATATATCCTATAGATAGTTTAGTT
>JALTGP010000192.1 GCA_027076905.1 Campylobacteraceae bacterium
TGCTTAACTGTAGGTGTAGATTTTTTTTATTGGCATAGAGTCCAGAGTGTTCATTTTTTACTAACTCTATGAATGCAGGGCAGAGTTCATTAATGACTACAGGTTTTTTTAGCATCCACGCTTCAACAATAACAATACCAAAACTTTCACTCTCGCTCATATTAACAAGTGCAAGTGATTTTTTTAACGCACCTAAAACCACCTCTCTAGGCTGTTCTCCTAGATAGTAGGTATATTTTGAATCTATTTTTACACTGTCCTCATCTCGACCTATCATAACGAGGTTACAGCGATGCTCATCTCTGTTTATCTCCTCAATGGCATCTATGATTGAGGTGTAGTTTTTTGCTCCTGATTTTCTTCCCAAGGAGAAGAAAAATGGTTTGTCACTGTTGTAGAGTTTTTCAAAAGCGTTGGTTGATATATTTTCATACTCAGAAGCGTCTATCCCACCTCCTGGAACTTCAATAGATTTGATGTTTAATTTGTCATAAAATAGAGGTATGGATGCCGTAGGTGAAGCGAACACCCCATCAGCTTTTTTCATCGCTTCATAGTAGCTTTTCCAGTGATAAAATCGGTCATCAAAATGCATATGAGTAAGAAGGGTGTAGGGGATGTCATGCTTTAGTGCATATTTTGATGTCAAAATAGTGGTGGCAAAAGGGATGCTATGTCCTAGAAGCATATCAAAACTCTTTGTATTTTTATCCAAATAATTTTCTAAATCAGTTGAGTTTAATCCTCGGTTTTTTTGGAAAGTATCGTCTATGCTGCTTTCTCTTTGATTGGCTATAGAGATGAGTTCATCTATATATTTTGATAGATGCTTTTCTCTAAGAAAGTCTGCATGGTTATAGGATAAATCCAAAAGCTCATTGTCCAAACCAATAGAGGTGATACATAGACCCAAGGGACGAATATCTTCAACTATGTATTGGAGGGAAGTATCTATGGTTAAAATACCATCACTTGGGACTGTAAGCTCTATTTTAAACTTGCCATTTACACTTTGTTCTTCTAATTTTTTGCCATTAAAGCCAAATGAGATTGTTTTTTTGGAGAGGGTAAAGCCCTCTATTTTGATATTTTTGTGATTTTTGATATAGATTTCGGATTTTGCACTTGACCATATTTGAGTAGAATTTTGTAGTTTCTCTGTAAAATTCCATCCACCTAATAGAAGAGAATTTTCATAAATATCCAAAAATCTATTGGCACTCTCTATAGACTCTCTAATCCACTCTTGCATTAATAATTTTGAATTTTTATATTTGTCTCTATCATCTAATTCACTGTATTTAAATTTTTTAAAGGTAACATTTTTAAATTGATGCTCTAAGTTATTTATATTTCGTGTCGCTTCAATTGAGAAGTGATACTGATTTTGTATGCTGTACGCATCCAAATAGGCAACTGTAATATCAAACTTATCAAGTCTGTCAAGGGCTTTTATCAGCTCATACATATATACCTCTGCACCACCTAGTGGAGGGGTTGTAAAACGATAGGTGACAATAAGAAGTTTTTTACGAGATATACCATAGACTTTTTTATCCAATACATTTTTATATTTTTTTGCCAAGATAGACCACTCTATGTTTGACTCTACATAGTTATAAGCATTTTTAGCCAACTGTTCTGCTAAAGCTTTGTCTTTTTCTAATTTTTTAATATTTTCTGCAAACGCATCTATCTCGCAGATAATAGCCTCTTTATTGTGTGTAATATCATAGCCTCTTGCTCCACATATGGTCGTGATGGTGGGCGTTTTCCACGAGAAGTACTCTGCTAATTTTAGATTTGAACCAGAGCCTCCAAACATAGGATTAATGGTGATATCTGCCATTTGGCAGAGTGCATCTTTGTACTCTATGTCTAGTTTGCCAAAAAGAAGTACATTATCTAATCTCTGTCCAAGTGATAGAGACTCACATACTGTACCTATAATAATAAAATAGCAGTTCTTTAATTTGGGAGCTAAACTCTCTATAATGTATTTGGCTGATTCTATATTTGGCATATGTGCACTGCCTATAAAGAGAATGGTGGTATGTCCTTTAAATATCTCTTTGACTTTATTGAAATCATGCTTCTCCATCAGAGTGACACCATTTTTTATGGTTAAAATAGGGGGGTTCTCTTTTCCCCGATAATCATTTAATCCCTTGTTGTCATCTTTGGAGACTGAGATTATGAGATTACTCTCTATGCAACTGTTGGATTCTACTTTTTTAGTCTGTTTGATGAGCATAGCATATTGAGGATGCTCTTTTAATAGTTTCTCTTTTAACTCCAACTCATAATTTAAACTCTCATAAATAAGATAGTTAGGGGTGGTTGAAGAGAGAGCCTTATACATATAGGGGTGACATAATACAGTAATATCAAATGTTGGAGCCAATGCCTCTACAGCAGATAAAAAAAGTTCATTTTTATCAATCATATAAGAGGTAACAATATCGTTAGCAGATATATTATGTTGGAGATTTATTCTAGTATTCTCTTTTTTATGTGCTTGTGTCATAGGGAAAGAGAGTTCTAAAAAGCCATCAGTTATCTCTCTTTTGTAGAGACTATCCTCTCTATTTAGACACAATATCACAATGCTATAGCTCTTTGAGAGTTCACTATAGAGTCTATTAATTCGAACTTCACCACCACCAAAAGGGTTCGATGCCTCAAAATCATTAAGCAGTAAGAGGGTTCTCTTTTGAGGCTCTTTTAACTCTTTTATATCGTTCTCTACTGCTTTTGCAATATTTGTCCAATTAAACGTTTGATTCACATAAGATTTTGAGTTTTTAGAGATTTTTTCTTTTATTTCTCTATTATCTATTAAGTTATCTATCTGTTTTGAAAAATTCTCTTTTGTAGCTAAGATAAAATGTTTAGACTCCTCTATCTCTATGCCTCTGACCCCAACCTCTGTCGATATCATAGGGATTCCCATAGAGAGAAACTCTAGTGTTTTAAGATTTGTACCTGCCCCACTAAACATTGGATTAATAGCTATATCAGATGTTTTAAAAAGTCTCTCTTTCTCCTTCTCATCTATTTTTCCAAGTAGCTTTATATTTGAGCATTGAGAGCTAAATCCATCTCCACAACTACCTGCTACTAAAAACAGAATATTAGGAGAGCTTGGAGCCAATATATCCACTATAAATCTGACAGCTTCAATATTTGGTGGATGTCCACTGCCTATAAAGAAGGCTGTTTTTTTTATTATACTTTCATCTCTTGTTAAAAACTCCTCAGGGTTTATTCCATTTGGAGCAAGTTTAATGTGTGAGGCTGGAGTGTTATAGAGTTTTTGGAATTTATCTTTTTCTATTTTTGAAGTGGCAAAAACAATTTGGGAGTTAGAGACAAGTTTTTTTTCAAGTTCAAAGATAAAATCAAGATGTTTTTTGGCATTCTCTCCACTATACATCTGTCTTAAGAGGTCATATTCTAAGTTATGACTGTTATAGATTCGTGGCTTATTGTCCATTCCAAAAAAGAGGTCGTAGTTTAGCATATATGGAAAATCATGGATAATAATATCTGCATCTGGATAGAGCTTTAAATAGTATTTATGATACTCATTCAAAAAATCAGCACTATAGGCACAGCTAAGTGCTGAAAACTCCGAAGAGAAGTTTTCCTCTTCTAGTTTCCAATGAATTTGATTGTGTATCTCCTCTTTGGGGATACGATACTCTCTAAAAGAGGGAGAGTGTTCAATAATCTCTATTTGACTGTCATTATTTGTAGGTGAAAGCAGTGTAATATCATGATACTCACTTAGGTTTTTATAGAGATAAAAATATCTAAGTTCACCACCACTCGTTGCAGGTGTAAATGCTGGAAAAAAGTTTAATACTAATATTTTTTTCATCATTTATATCCTATGACTGAGTAATCCATCTCATTGTTAAAATGTTTTTCTAAGAACTCATCGTCCATAGATATTGGATTATATTGACTATATTTATGCAATCTTTTTAACTCTATATCTCTAAATCCATTATACTCAACCAAGAACTCTGTAGTGGCAGGAACCAGTGGATTTATGTGTGTTGGGTCTGTATAGAAATAGTGTGCTGATACTAATAGATTCTCTGGATTTGGTGTCTCAAATATAATCATACCACCTTTTTTTAGTACTCTGTAGCACTCTTTATACATATCCATTAAAATATTAAAAGGAAGATGCTCAATAATATGAAATCCCGTAATCATGGAGATAGTTTCATCCTCTAATGATTTTAGATGCTCTATGACATCTATCTTTTTTGTATTCAAACCAAAATCTTGAGATAGGGATACCATAATAGTATTTAAATCTATTCCTTTTGCATGGTAGTTATTCTCTTTTAAGAGTTCTAACCACTCACCTCGACCACATCCTACATCCAGTATCTCTATCTGCTCTTTTTTGAATGGTAAGGTTACGAGATAAGGAAGATAGACTTCCATTCGCTGTTTTATATCGGCTCTTGTCCCTCTAAACTTATCTTCAAACTCCACATAGAGTGCATCAAATTCATCTGTTTCTTCTTTTATAAGTTCTTTTAGATCTATCTCTATGGGCAATCGTTTTTTTGCCTCAGCTATAAGAGTTTTCATCTTTGTAGCAGATATTTTCATGTACTCTTTTGCATAATTTACTGTTTGTAAATATTCACCAAACTGTATTAAATCTGCTTTTTTAGCTAACTCTTGTTGAAGTAGTAACTCTTGTTGATTTACTTTTTCATTAAATAGTAACTTTTGTTGATTTACTTTTTTATTTAGCTCTTTTTGTCCCGACATAAATTGGTTTTCAAGTTGATTAATCCTCTTTATAAGTTTTGGTAGTCTAAAAAGAGTAAAGAGTGTCTTTGTTATATACCCCACAATTGGTATCGCATAGAGTATCGTTAATATATATCTTTTTTTACTACCTCTTATGATGATATTTTGACCTCTTCCCTCTTTTGAAAAATGTAATTTGGTTATTATCTCTGTTTTTGACAATGTACCACCTCTTAATAGAGGGAGATAGTTATCTTTTCCATCTGGGTCAATGGCTCTACCTAGTATCACTTGATAGCAATTTTCAAGAAACTCTTCATCATGATATTTTATAAAATCATTTATTTCGTAAACATAATGGTTTTTATGTATGGTCAGATGGGTCTGAACAAAAGCAACAACTCGATAAAGTCCTCTTCTATGTAGATATTTACCTACTCTTTTTGCAAAATTATAGAATCTGTTTACTTTTTGGTTCTCTTGGAGGGTGAAGATTACATCTCTGCTGAGGTTACTATTTTTTGTTCTTCCATTTTTTTTCTCTATCTCTTGCTCTAGTCTATCCAAAATTTTATCAACAGAAATTTTGGGTGCATCTGTTTCTTTCATATATTTACTACTCTCTTTAACATTATAATAAAACTCAATCATATTATAGCGAAGAAGCACCTTATTCATAGAGTGAGTTCTCAAGAATTATGGTATTACTAAAATATTACTAAAATGTGAACTACCTCTAGCTAAGGAATACAAATTAAATAACTACCAAATTTCAAAGGCAACTAAACAAATATCTTTAACTCTAATTTTCCTTGAATTACGGGGAGTAGTCCTGCGTCAAACTATAGCTAAATCTATTCGTTTATTTACCTATGAAAACTGGCACTTATTTAATTTGCATTCCTAAAGAGCTAGTAGCGTTCACGATAAGTAAACCCAAACTCATTTCATTAAAATATGTCATTTATTATGATCAGGTACTTATAACAAAAAACAACTTTATTGAATATTAAAATTTCTTCAATTCATCCCCGTCTAAGAGTTCGGGGTTTTCTTGAAGATTTTTTGATAAATATAAAAACTATCTTGTTCTATTTATCTATTTTATTATAAATATAAACAGTTTCTGTTATAATGATAATATCTAGAATTAAATACACTTACTGCTTAATTCTATTAAAAAACTATTTATCAAGGACAGGTATGAGAAAAATTATTTTAAAACCATTACTCTTTATTATGTTACTTAGTGGTAATGTGTGTGCAGAAACAAAGCTCACAAAAACAGAAGTATCAGAGCTGTACGTAACACTAATGGGACGAGTCTCAGAGGGGAAGGGGAGTAACTATTGGCAAAATAATTACTCCAACCAAACAGAAGCTGCCAAAGCGATGTTGGGTTCTGATGCTGTGGCTAAATACTTTGATGTTTCAAGTATGGAAGATATGTCCAATGAAGATTTTATTGGAACTATCTATAGAAATACGCTCAACAAAACAGTAGATGGTTCAAATGGAACGATAGAGGATGCCAGTGGAATTGCCTATTGGAACGGTAGGTTAACGGGTGAGACAGGAGCTAAAATGAGTAGATATGAGATGATAGTTCAGTTTATAATCATTGCTCAAAAAAGCACAACGGTATCAGGTCAGCAGTTTAGTAACAGAGTAGAGGTTTCTAATTATATGGCAGATGTGGTAGAGATAGCTCCTGATGATTATGAAATATCTACGAGTTTTACAGGCGACTTGATTGTTACCAGTGATTTAGGTACGGTTGACTTTGCCAAAGAGGAGATTGGTTTGTTAGTTGGTGAAATACCGACACCAACACCGACACCGACACCAACACAAACACCGACACCGACACCAACACCGACACCAACACCGACACCGACACCGACACTAACACCGACACTAACACCGACACCAACACCGACACCGACACCAACACCAACACCAACTATTATCCCAAGTTCAACTACTTGTACTTCAATAGAAGATGATACAAGTTACAATGATGTCTTTCCTAGTTCTAATATCAAATGGTCATCAAATGGAGACAGTGTAAAAGATATTGAAGATGCCTTTAACTATGCAAGAGCTCAAGATTCTACCATCAATAAAGCATTGATAATGCCATCTCAAAGTGTATGGGATGCAATGAGTAATCAAGAAAAAGCACTCTATCTTAGCAATAAAGAGCGATATGATAGAGGGATTAAACCTTTTGAGGGGATTGATTCAAATGTTGTGGATGTGGCACAAGATTATGCTGAGTTGCTGTATACCAAAGGGAAGTTTGGACACAATGAAGATGGCTCTCCTTGGAATAGACTTGATAGTGTAGATGTGATTAAAAATAACAAAGATTTCTTTGCATATGGAGAGAATTTATATACTGCTGCTAGTACAGCAGATTATACTAAAAATCCTATTGCTAAAGCGATTTATGCATGGATTTATGATGATGCAGGTTCAGCTTGGGGACATAGAAAGTTCTCTTTGGCAAAAGGGTTAAATGATAACAGTGGAGAGGCAGGAGTAGAAGGTCTAATGGGTTTTGGAATTACCAAAGGTGATAATTATGATGTTTTTCCAGATTGGAAAAGTACTATTGTTGTTATGAATGTATTTGACCCAAGTAGCAGTTGGAATCATATAGATACTACTACAGTATTACTCTGTATGGACAACAGTTCTACTGATTTGAAAGACGATACTTCAGCTAAAAAATTTACAATTAATATATCAACAGGTACAGCTCTAGACACAGAGACAAGTTTGATGTGGCAAAATGCTGAATTGGTTCAAAAAGTACCAGCAGATGCTATCGCACAGTGTGAAAACTTAACTTTTGCAGGATATAGTGACTGGGAACTACCCACACAAGCACAATCAAAAGTTTTTCATTTTGAGATGAATGCTCAAGGTGATGTACCTAATCAGCTTTTTTCAGGATGCACAGCAGAAGTTGTATCTGATGGATATGTAAGAACCCAAAAAGGTGCTGATACTTATGGAGGAGTTGCTGGAGACCCTATTGGTTTTCGTGGAGGAGCAAATGTTAGATGTGTAAGAAGTGATTAACCATCTACTTCTTTAAAATCTATTTTTGGTTCAAGTCTACAGATTCCAACAAAAGAGTTGCCTTTGACTCCTGCTATCTCAAAATCTGTAGCATGGTCTAGCCAGTGTGAACAGTTATCAAGATGTGTATCTTGTGAGTGAATTGCAGTGGTTATGCTATACTTACCTATACCAATATTTAGAGGCATATTGAAACTACAAAGGTACTCTTTATCTTTTTTAAAATCTACATTAACTTTATGATGAAAAGTATTGGTACCAAATATATCTTGTCCAAATTTGTCTCTAATTACTATACCTATGGTCATATTGGATAAATCTTTTTTGGATTCTATCTCTATTGCTATTTTAGAATTTTCACCTGAACTTATAAGATTTGAGTTTGACTCCTCTCCTTTTATGGTTACTTTTGTAATTTTTATATCAAAGGTTCCAAATGAACTATTATCTGCCTCTTTTATAGACATTTTTTCCTCTTTATCATTAAGTTTTGAAATTAAAAAATTATATTGATTGATGACATCTTCTGGATTTCCCTCATCCACAACCTCTCCGTGGTTTAGAAGAAGAACCCTATCACAGAGCAGTTTTAGAGAGTTTAAATCATGAGAGACGTAGATAATAGACATACTGTCTTGCTTTCTGTCTCTTAGAGCTTGTGTACATTTAGCTTGAAAATGTGCATCACCTACGGAGAGTGCTTCATCTACGATAAGTATTTTGGGTTCGGAAAAGATGGCAATAGAAAATGCCAATCTCATGCTCATACCCGAAGAGTAGCTCAAAATGGGTTCATGAATATAATCCCCAAGCTCTGAGAAGTCAATAATATCGGCAATTTTCTCTTTTATCTCTTTTTTATTCATTCCAATAAGTGTTCCATTGAGATAAATATTTTCATATCCACTTATCTGAAGATTAAATCCCGTGCCAAGCTCCAAGAGTGCGGTGACCCTTCCATGGCGTATCACCTCTCCAAAAGTAGGTTCAACTACCCCTGCCACGATTTTAAGGATGGTTGATTTCCCTGCCCCATTGACCCCAATAACTCCCAATGTCTCTCCCTCAAAAAGGTCAAAGGAGATACTTTTGTTGGCAACAAACTCTTTATGATAGAGACTTTGGCTAAAAACCTCTTTGAGTCGGTCAATATTATTTTTATATATCTTATAAATTTTAGATATATTTTTTACTTCAAGTACTTTTTTCATCAGATAATATCCTTAATTGTTCCAACCATCTTTTTATACAGAAACCCTGCCAAAAGAAGCAGTATAGTCGTCATAAGCATAATAAGAGTTAGACGCTCTATAGAGGGAGATTTTGAGTACAAAAAGATATCTTGATAGCTATCAGCAAAGTAGAAAAATGGGTTATAGGTGAGTAAAAAAGGGTACTTGTTGGCAAGTAGCTCTTTCATATAGATAATCGGGGTCATCCAGAACCAAAGCTGTATAAGGATGGGTATCGCCTCTTTTAGGTCTCTAAAAAATGGGGTAAACAAAGAGAGTATAACTCCCAGTCCCAAGATAAAGAGAGATTGAAGTATCATCAGCGGAATCATCCATAAAAAGGTAAGTGTAACAGGTTGATCAACCAAGAGTAAAAAGCAAATCCCTAACCCCATAGAGATAAAAAACAGAAAAAGTTCGGTAAGCACAATGGCAAGTTGAAAGGTATAGACGGGGACATTTATCTTTTTTATCATATGGGATTTGTCCAAAAAGGAGGTGTTGAGTCGCATCAAAATAGTAGAAAAAGTTGTCCATGCCAAAAGAGCAGGAACAAGGTGAATGCTATAGGCATAGCTG
>JALTGP010000193.1 GCA_027076905.1 Campylobacteraceae bacterium
AATATGATAAAAATAGCATCAATAGTTCTAAACAACTTCACCAATGACAGTCGAGTCCTAAAAGAGGGTATCTCTTTACAAAATGAGGGGCATCATGTTACCGTTGTGGCACTTCATAAAGAGGGGTTAGAGGAGTTTGAAGAGATACAAAATATTCCTGTGCATAGAGTTAAGCTAAGAAGTATGCATTGGTCTAAAAACACGGTTGCATCTTTGGCGAAATATATTGAGTGGTCATACCATGTAATTAAAAAATATAGAAAATATGATGTGATGCACTGTCATGATTTAAATGCTTTGCATTTGGGTGTTATCTCCAAACTCTTTAATAGAAAATTAAAAGTTATTTATGATGCTCATGAGTATGAGACGGAGGTGAACTATCTGGTTGGTATGAAAAAAAAGCTCTCAAAGGTGACTGAGAGATTTTTGATAAAGTATGCTGATGCTGTTATCACGGTTAGTGATGCTATAGCAGAGGAGTATGTGCGACTTTATAATATTTCTAAACCTCATTTGGTTTTAAATACACCACCTTTTAAAGAGGTAGATAAAAAAGATATTTTTAGAGAAACCTTTGCCATAGAGAAAGAACAGACGATATTTTTATATCAAGGAAATTTGAGTCGAGGTCGAGGGGTTGAGGTTGTATTGGAGACCTTTAAGCGTTTGGAGGATAAAAATTCGGTTATTGTTTTTATGGGCTATGGTGAGCTTGAAGATTTAATTGTAGAGTATAGCCACGAGTACAGCAGTATCTATTTTCACAAAGCCGTAAGCCCTGATATCTTACTCGACTACACCTCCTCAGCAGATTTTGGAATTTCGATGATAGAAGATGTCTGTTTAAGTTATCGTTACTGTTTACCAAATAAGATGTTTGAGTATATTATGGCAGGTGTGCCTGTGGTGGTCTCAAATCTACCTGAGATGAAAAAACTTGTAGAGCAGTATGAGGTGGGAGTGGTTGCCAAAGAGAATAGCAAAGAGGCATTAGCAGAGGCTATTATTTTAGCTTCTGCTCTTGATAAAAATCATCTGAAAGAGAGACTTAATAGTGTAAAATCCATCTACAATTGGGAAGAGCAAGAGAAAATTTTAATATCGTTATATAGAGGAGTTCTTAATGGCTAAAAGCGTAGCAAGTCTAGTATTTAATTCATTTATCAATGACAGTCGTGTGCTAAAAGAGGGCTTATCCCTTTTGAAAAATGGCTATGATGTTGAGATTATCGCCCATCACGATAAGGATTTGGCAAAAGAGGAGAATCAAGGGGGGCTTGTTATTAAACGTCTTGCCTATCTTGATAGAAGCGTGACCAAAAGTAAACTGGGTAAGCTCAAAGCCTATCTTAATTTTTTAAAAGAGAGTGTAAACTACTGTAAAGAGTTTGATATCTTACATTGTAACGATATCAATATGCTACCCATCGCTGTTATTATCAAAAAGTATTACAATAAAAATGTAAAAATAGTCTATGATGCCCATGAGTATGAGACAGAGACCTATGCACTTAATGGCATACAGAAGAAGATTACCAAACTAAGTGAAAAGCAGTTAATAAAATATGCCGATAGGGTGATTACCGTTAGTGATTCTATTGCCCATGAGTATGTGAAGCTTTATGGGATAAAAAAACCTGCATTGGTTTTAAATGCACCACCCTACAGAGAGGTTAAAAAGCAAGATAGATTTAGAGAGACATTTGGAATAGAGGGGAAAACCCTATTTCTCTATCAAGGTGGATTGGGTAAAAACAGAGGGATAGAGCTTCTTATTGAGGTTTTTAAAGCCATTGATGATGAGAGTGTTATGATATTTATGGGCTATGGTGAGCTTGAAGCGTTGATTGTAGAAGCTTCTAAAGAGAGTGATAATATCTTTTTTCACAAAGCTGTCTCTCCTGATGTGCTGTTAGAGTATACCGTCTCAGCAGACTTTGGAATAGCCACCATAGAGGATAGCTGTTTGAGTTATCGCTACTGTCTGCCTAACAAACTGTTTGAGTATATTATGGCAGAAGTTCCTGTCATCGTCTCAAATCTTCCTGAGATGAGTAAGGTTGTTAAAGAAGGTAAAATAGGTGTAGTGCTAGAGGAGGAGACGCTACAAGGGGTGACAAACGCTATAAAAGAGGCTGTAGCCTTAGATAAGAAAGAGATAAATAAAAACCTCAAAAAAGTAAAAAAGATTTACAATTGGGAAGAGCAAGAGAAAGTATTGTTAAAAGTTTATGGAGGTTTAAATGTCTAAAACCATTTGGATTTTCAATGACTACGCAGGGTCAAAATATCACGGTATGGAGTTTAGAAACTACTATGTGGCACGTGAGTTGGTCAAGATGGGACACAAGGTGACCATTGTAACGGCTTCTTATATGCACCTTTTTAAAAAACTACCTAAAACCGATGGTAAAAAGTACACTTTTGAGATGATAGATGGCATTGAGTATATATGGGTAGATGTACCACACTATAGCACCTCAACAGATAAAAGAAGAGTTTGGAAGTGGTTTGTATTTGTTAAAAGGCTCTATGAACTTCCTGTTAAAAAGATGCAAAAACCAGATTATGTTATTGCGAGTCCTATGGCTCCTTTTCTGATAAAACCTGCACACTATTTTGCTAAGAAATTTAATGCAAAACTTATCTATGAGATAAAAGATATATGGCCACTCTCTTTGATGGAACTTGGAGGTTATAGCAAAAATAACCCTCTTATCTTTTTAATGCAGAAGTTTGCTAACTATGGTTACAGAAATGCAGATAAAACGCTCTCTGTTTTATCAAATGCCCATGAGTATATGAAAGAGTTTGGATTAAAAAAAGAGAATTTTAAATATATACCCAATGGCATATCACTAAAGGAGATGAAAAGTGTAAAACCTCTTAATCCAAACTCTAAAGATATGTTACCCAAAGATAAATTTATAATAGGCTATACAGGCACAATTGGGATTGCTAATGCGATGGATAGTTTCATAAATACATCTAAACTGTTGAGTGCGTACCCCTCTATCGCTTTGGTGCTTGTGGGAAGTGGGAAAGAGAGAGAGATGTTAAAAGAGAAAACAGTAAAAATGGGACTTACCAATATAACATTTATAGACCCCATAGCCAAAGATGAGGTACAGAGTATGCTTCAAGAGTTTGATGTCTGTTATATCGGTTGGCACAAAAAGAGTGTCTATGAGTATGGTATCTCTGCCAATAAAATTTTTGACTATATGTATTCTCAAAAACCGATACTTCA
>JALTGP010000194.1 GCA_027076905.1 Campylobacteraceae bacterium
TTTCTTAGTGGTGGCACTAGAGGGAGGGTCATACCCAGCTCCATTCCGAACCTGGAAGTCAAGCCTCCCATCGCCGATAATACTTATCCTGTCTGGATTGGGAATGTAGGTCGTTGCCACTTTGATTTTCTTCTTCTACTTCATATTTCATTGATATAATTTTCCTACTATAATAAAAGTTAAATTTTAATTTAGTACTTATTTAGTACTTATATAAATACTTAAAAATTTTAACTACATAAATTAGATAATCAAAAGCACCCTCTTCTTTAATGAGTTAAAATCAACCTTTTTCCCATGATATAAAATCCCTTCCAACTCCTCTATGGTTGAGGCAAACTTTTTATCTTGTGAGGCTAGGAGAATTTGTAGTAGCTCTTTTTCATCTTTTGATTTTTTAATTTTACTCTCTAAATGAGTTGGCTTTTTTTGACTCTTTTTTTGTTGCCATTTTAGGCTGATAGCAGTGATATATCCTGCGATAAAGACAAGTAGATAGAGAAAAATATCACCTACCCATGACCAGTCTATTTTTTTGGTTGAGGGAATATCTTTGATATCTATTAGCTCTTTGAGTGATACCTTTTTAATCTTAAAGCTTTGAGTAGGAATACGTAATTCATAGAATTTTTGTGTTTTGGGGTTAAATGATTTCAAGAGAATAGGATTAAGTGTGAAATTTTGGGTATGAGAGAGTGCCATTGGGTAGATGATTGTGTTTTGGTAGCCTGTTTTGGTGGCTAGGGAGTGTACTTCTGGTTTTTCGGTGAATCTGGTAAAATTCCCCTCTTTTGGTAAGATAGGCTCAACCAAAGGGGGAAAACCCTCTCCTGTTAGGGTGATGTTAAAGGGGATAGGTTCATAGGCTTTGGCGTGGTGTTGTTTAAGGCTATATTTGAGTTTAAAATCTCCTACCAAACGTGTACCTTTTGGGAGAGGTTTTACTGCTAGGCGAAGGGGTGATAAGGTGATCTTGGTATCTTTAGTTATCAATGTTTTGACATTATCCCTGTCTCCTGAGTAGCTATAGGTGATACTCTCATCATTAGTTACTTTTTTGATAAGATTAAACTCAATATCTACGTTTCCATTTTTTAGAGGATAAATCAAATAGAGGTAGGTGATATGGGCGTTATGGTGGGTATCATTTTCGATACTATTAAGTCGTACAAAGGTGTAGGATTTGCTTTTTTGGATGTCAAAGTTAAAAAATAGCACAATATCGGGATTGGTTTGGTTTAGCTCTAGGCTTAGGATAATTCCCTCTTTTTGATAAGGAGTTTGGTTATCTACTTTTATCTTGTAACTAAAATCTTCTGCATAGAGAACCGATAGCATTAGTAGCCAAATATTGATGATTTTACCAAGGCTGTTTTTCATAGATATACCCCTCATTTATTAGTTCATAGACCTTTGAACTAAGAGGGTGTTTTTCCTCTTTATGACTGCTCATGAGTTTTCCTTTTTCTCTCTTTTTCTCTTTACTAATCTCTCCATCTCCACCATTACCTGAGCTTGGTTGATTTTCATCTCGGCTCTTTTTTTTACTTTTTTTCTTTTCACTCTTCGAAGAGGAACTATTTTGTGATTTAGGATTGGCAATTCCTAATTCATCCTCTTTTTTATTACTTAAAAGGGCGATTATCCGAAGATTCTCTGTGGCATCCTCATCTATACCTAACTGTAATACTTTGGCATAAAAGTCTCTTGCGTTATTATAGGATTCTAGTTTAACATAGGCATTGGCAATATTGTAGTAGAGATGCTGTTTTATAGTTATAGAGGTAGAGTGGATAGATTTGTAACGCTCTATCGCCTTTTGATATGCCCCTTCTCGATAGAGTGTGTCACCCAAAAGGAGTTGACTTTCGCATGATGTGGTCTCTATCTTATTTAGTTGGGAGTGTGTATCGTTGTAGTCATGGTGATTATAATACTTATAGGCGTAAGATAGGTGATAGCTATCCCATAATGAGGCGTGAGAAAGAGAAAGAGATAACAGCAGAATAAAAATATATCTATGGAGTAACTTCATAAGATATATTTTAGCAGATTTAGATGAAGATTGGCTGTCTTAAATTGTCCTAAAATTTAAAATAGCTACGCTTAAGTGGAATAAAATCACTCATTTTTTCATCAAGTTCCAATTTTTTTACGGCTTGTTTGGTTGCAATTCTGTAGCCCAATACCACCTCTATCTCATCACCACTCTGTAACACTTTATCAAATGAGATGACTCTTTTTTCATCTGCTTTAATCATAGTATCTTTGATAATTTGTGTGGCTAACCAGGGCATAGATGGTTTGTTATTTGTTCCTATAACTTTGATAAAGGTGTGCTCTTTTAACGCTTCTGATTTGCTATTTCGTTTTAGTGTGGTGTGCAACTCTACCACACGAAGTGGATGAGTAAAGAGTGCATGAGGGGTATCATTGTGGATTATTATCTCAAATCCTTTATCCAATCTTTTATAGGCTAATTTGACATATTTACTCAACTTCTCTGGGCTATTTCTGGCTCCTGCAAATCCGTGAAAGGCGTGGGTTGTTGTTTTTCTAATAGTTGTGGCTGTTCCTGATATTTTTGGCATATGACAGGTGATACAGTTGCTCTTTTTACTTTTTGCCCCACTTATATCTGTCTTACAGACTTCAAACTTATGTCCATTTTTTTTGTGAGAGTGACACCCCATACATATCTCTCCTGTATAGTAGCTCTTATTAGTATAGTCAATATCATGATAAGGTGACCCTATGGTTTTATTTCTTAGACCAAACCATGAACTCTTCTCTTTGTAGATAAGCTTTTTATTCTCATTTCCTTTTTCAGCCGAGTAGAATGTTTTTGGCTTTGTTTCATATATATTCTCATTGGACATTGTGTGTTTTTTGATATCGGTAATGGTATGACAGATAACACAGGTTATCCCTTGATGAGACTCATTTTTTGGGGTATGACACTTAGCACACTTATATTTTCCTTTGGCTTTAGCAGGATGTTTGTCCCACACAGCTTTATGGATTGCATCCTCTTTGATAGAGGATTTTTTATGAAGTGAGTTTTGAAATTCATTATAAATAGTAGGGTGACAGGCTTTACATGTGGTGGCTTTTTCGATAATAACTTTTTTTGTAGTAGCTTCTTCTGTTGCTAAAAGTGAGATTGATGACAAGGTAAGTAGCATTAAAAATAGACGCATAGGGATTCTCCTTTTTCATTTAGGAGTGATATTATCCCTTTTCTTTAAA
>JALTGP010000195.1 GCA_027076905.1 Campylobacteraceae bacterium
TTCCTAAACTACCAACATCAAACAGGTAAAAATTTCCCAAACTACCAACTCATTAACTATAATTGGTAGTTTAAGAAGTTTTAGATATACTTCCCAAACTACCAATTGGAGAGATTAAAATGAATGAAAAAGTTATGATGGAAATCAAAAAAAACAATACACTTACTGATGGATATTTGCCCATTACAGCAGGGAAAGCTATTTTACCTGATAAGTTAATCAATGCTTTATATTGGAAATTTGAAAAAAATGGTATTAATTTCAAAATGAGTATGTCAGAGCTTCGTAGTTTACTTGGGTTAAAACATGGGAAAGATGATGATAGAATATATAGTGCATTGGCTATTTTACAAACACCTATGCAAGTTAGAAACTTTACATTTAAAGGACGAGAAGTATCTTGGTTTTCAGCTTCATTTTTAAGTGATGTAATAAAGTGGAAAGATACTGAAAATCATATAGAGATGAGAGTAAGTGAAATGATGATAGAAGCTCTAAAACAAAAAGCTGGGTACACTCCTATTGATTTAAAGATTTGTAATCAATTCAAAGGAAAATATGGATTAAAACTCTATGAGATGTATCTAAGATACTATTCTCTTCCAAATAGAGAAGGAAAAGGCGTTGGTCAAATATCTAAAACCCAAGAAGAGTTAAACAATATGTTTGGAACATCATATAAATATCAATCAAAGATGATGGAAGGGATTAACAGAGGTTTAAAAGAAATAGAAAAAATAACCAATATCTTCATAAACTGCTTTTACAACAAAATAGAGAAAAGCTTTGTTTTTGGTTGGGAACAGATTGATAACTATCCATCTTTACGCATTCCATACAAGCGTATAGAGGAGTTAATTGATTGGTATTTATACCATCGTCAAGAGAAGCTTAAAATCAAATCTATGCCCAAATATCGCCAAACGCTTAAAACTAAAATTATCAAGGATGAGTTTGATGAATTAGATGCACTTTATCGTGGAATGATGAAGTACAAATACAATCTGAAACCAGAAGATTATTATAATGCCAAAACAGGATTTTATAAAGATTTTAAGGGCAAGATTTGATATAAAAAATATGGACATTATATTGGACACCCTAATATTATAAAGTATAGTTATCTAATCTCAGATACCCTTTCAGAACAAGAAGTTAATTTAATAATAAGATTTTCAAATTCATCTATCTTACTATTTATTTCATTTTTATATCTTTCTTTTTCCTCTTTAGCCACATTTAAAGAAGATATTAACTCCTCTTTTTGTTCATTAATCGACTTTTCAAGCTCCATAAAAAACTCCTCTTTTATTTTTTCTAAAATATCTATAATAGTAGATTCTAAATTCATAATAATCTCAGGGATAGTACGATTTTTAATACTATTTCTCATATGTGCATAAGCTTCTTTCTCTTGTTCTTCTTTTGATTTTCCAAAGAATGTACTAGCTACACTTACAATAGTTGATATAACTGTAATTATTGGGTTTACTTTTGTCAAAAAATTTAAGTACCGTGTCATGAATCGCCACTTTTTTGACTTTTATCTTATAGTGCCTTTTCAGATATAGAGTTTAACCCTAAAAAATCCATCAACTGCCAAGCTCGAACTTGTGCTGTTTTGGTTTCATTGGTTAAATTGGATTTGATTGATGAGGCTTTGAGTTCTAAAGATAGGTTTATTGAGATTGTTTATGGGAAAACTCTTATACAAGGGTATTTATTTAGCATAGATTTCTCTTGACGATAAGGTTGGTTATACTAAATATCTATTTTTTGGTGCGATAGCAATCGCACCCTACTCCTTATAATGAAGCTTCAACCCATTATGTTCTAAGATAAAGAGTCCATCAACCCAAATACCCAAAGAGGAATTTTCCTCTTATGTACTGTAAAATCTGTATCTATTACCAAATAGCTATTTTCTATATTTTCTATCTGCTTAAAACTTTTACCTTTTCCACCGACTTCAAAAATCTGTTCTTCTACTTTAAAATCACCAATATCAGAATAATAAAGCGTTAAATCATCTTCAAAACAAGATGCAAAAAATGTTTCTCTTATTGTGCCTACTTCTGTTTCAATTTTGTACTCTTTTGCATAAGCATTAAGTATATTTGTATTGTCAAATAATAACTTATCGGGTTTACGTGAGAGTTTTTTAGAATACTTTTTAACGGACTTAAAAATACCTGTTTTATTTAAAATGTCAAAATAGATATAAAGCGTTGGTTCACTAATACCCAACTCTTTTGCCAATCTATCTACACTCACTTTATAGGGAACTTTAGCACTCACGATTATAAATATAAGCTTTTTAAAAACAGCCAATTGGTCATATTTTATTTTATTGAGAGAGGGGATATCTTCGTATATTATTTTTTCCAAAGCATTAAAAAGTTTTTCAGAAAAAAATTCACTCTCTAAACCATAAGGGTAACAGCCCGTTTTTAAATAGTCTCGAAAGTATTTTAAAACTTTAGGATATTTTTGAACAATAGTAGAACTTATGGTTCGATGGGTCGTTAGTATCTTTTCAAAAGAGTATGAGTCTAACTTTATTTTCTCTTTCAAAATCAAATACTCACGAAAGCTCAAACGTTTTACTTTTTTAAGTACCAAACGTCTACTTAAATCATGGCTTTCATACAATATATTTAACATCGAAGAGCCAGAGATACGAATGCTCAAATCAGGAAAAGAGTCATAAATATTTTTAAGATGTTGCGACCAATTTTTAAAACGATGTACTTCATCTATGGCAACAACACGTCCACCTAAAGCATAAAATTCATCTACGATGTCATAAATACCATGGTTCAAAACCAACAAATCATCAGCAGAAAAGTAGAGTGCTTCATCAGGCTCAAATTGATTAATGTATTGCAACATAAGTGTTGTTTTTCCTACACCACGTGACCCAATAAGACCTACCATTTTTTCTGAATTTTCAATGTACTTAAAAGCTTCTCTTCTATAGCTAATGGTAGCCAGTGCATTTAAAAGTCTTTGTTGTTTCTCTTTTAATACTTCTATCATTTTTATCCTAAATCATACTTTTGTATTTAAATATATTTTACTAAAGTATAGTTTAGCATTTTTCATATATAAAGTAAAGTACAAACCTCAACCTCAGGTGTCAGACGTTGAATATCCACCTAATTAAAAAAACTACCAAACTTACCCCTCTTTACACTCAAACTCCAAGCAAATCTCTTGATGAATCCTACCAAAACTCTTAGTTTTTAA
>JALTGP010000196.1 GCA_027076905.1 Campylobacteraceae bacterium
AATTATGAAAAAACATTTAATTTTACTAGGAGTTCTCCTCTCCTCACAACTTAGTATGGCAGATAATTTAGCTCCTAATAAAGCTAGAATTATTGCACAAAAAAACAGTGTAGCATGGGTTAAATTTAGAGATAACTCTGATGGAGATTTTTTTAGATTTTACCTAGATGGCAAAACCAATAGCTCTGTTATAGGCGATAGAAAAGATACAACATGGCAAAATGGAAAATCAAGGGTAGTACCTTTTAAACTAAAAAGTCTAGCACCAAAAACATATAAGGTGACTATTGGTGTTATCAAAAATAACAAAAAAGTGGCAGAGAGTAACCCTTTTGATTTAACTATTGGAGATGGTGGAGAGAATGGAAATAGTAGCCAAGCCCCAACTATCTCAAAAGTATTTAAAGGTTCAGAGAGATACAGATGGGTTAAATTTATAGACAACTCAAATGGTGACCTTTTTAGATTTTATTTTAATGGAAAAGCCAACCCTGAGGCAATAAAAGATTACAAAGATACCACTGCAAAAAATGGAAAATCACGTGTAATACCTATTAATATCACAAAATTATCACCCAATACTAAATTTGATGTGACCATTGGGGTGATTAAAGATAGTAAAAAAATAGCAGAGAGTAAGGCGTTTACTATTGAGACTGGTGAGGCTGTTAACCTTAGAGAGAAGGTGATTGAATATAATAGAGAGTATGGGACTTGGGGAGCTAATTTTATTCGTGATATAAGAGTAAATTTCTCTTTTGATAACCATTTTGCTCAAATAATAGGTCGTACTGATTTAGGAGCTACCTTTATGAATTTTTATAGAATTAATGACAATAATAATATAAAACCTATACCTCTCTTTCCCTTTTTAGAATTAAACCCAGGAGATCATGAGTATCTACATCTAGATCCGTATAATAATAATAAAAAATTAAGAAGAGCTATATGGGTTGATTCAGGAGAACAAATATGGTGTACCTACTATGATATGCGTGATTTGGATAATATCCAAAAAATTGGTGAAGTAACAGTAGATAATGATGGACATTCCTGTTTAGATGATTATATGTAGGGGGTGACTGTAAAAAAAGAGGTAGTTTTCCGATATGATTTGATAAAAAATCATTAGTTAGGTCTAAATCATTCTATCATTTTAGTCTCATTTTCTAAATTTTTAGTAATGCTACAATAGAAATAGAGTAGAATACATTAACATAAGCACACAGGTTTTATTTAATATAAAGTGTGATTTTGATATTATAGATGAACTGAAAAAGGAATTTAAACAATGAGAATGCTATTTACATTAACTACATTGGCTACGTTGAGCATTGTAGCAAGTGCAACTATTTCGTTGCCAAGTAACTTTAAAACTGAGTTTAAGCAGACCATTACTAACGATAAAGATAGAGTCATCAGCTATGATGGTACGGTAAAATTTAAAAATGAGAAGCAGATTATTATCAATGAACAAGGAGAAAGCCATGAGATAAACAGCAGTCTTTTTCGCTGGGATTATAAAAAACCGACCAAAAAAGAGGTCTGTACGGATGGCATCCAACTTATAGTAGTTGACCATGATTTAGAGCAGGTATCTAGGTATATCGTGGATGAGGGAATTAATCTCGAAGAGATTTTAAAGGTTGCCCAACAAATTAGTACCAAAGATTATAAAGCAACTTATAAAGATATAGAGTATCTTATTACTTTGGATGATAAATTATGGTTAAAAAAGATTTTTTATGTTGATAGCTTGGACAATCGTGTTAAGATAGAGTTTGAGAACATGAATTATGATAATAATAATTTTGAAAGTAATAGTTTGGAGTGTATTGCACCAAGCGATTATGATATTATCGAAGGATAAACTATTTTGGAAAAAATGTTGATTAATTTTGAGTTCAATACAGAATTTTTTATAATGATGGGTATGTTTCTTACCATCACATTTATAATTACAATTATTATTGTCTATTTTATGACAAAAGTAAATAGACTTAATTTATTTTTAGAACAGGCAAAAGAGATTGATGAGAACAAAATAGAAAAGATATCAACATTAGAAATACAACTACAAGAGGAGAAAATTTATAATATAAATATTATGAAACAGTTGAAGTATTTTGAAAAAAATAAAGAGATACTCTCCGAGAAAGAGAAAGATATAGAGGGGTTAAAAGAGAACATAACCCTGCAATTTCAAGAGCATATGGAGTCTTTCCAACATCAAGAGATGAACCTAAAAGAGTTAAGGTCTCATCATAAAAAACTTAATGAGAATTATAACAGTCTAATTGAAAAACACAGGCTTTTAAAAAAGAGAAATGAGACCCTTGTAAAGGAGAACAATACTTTCCACGCTCGTCTTCGTGAAATACAAGTACAGCTTGATAAACAGCAGAATCAAAATAGTAAAAAATCATCTGTTAATGCATCAAGTCAAAATTTAAAAGAGTATTTCTCTCTTAATCAAAGCAATTTATTAGGAATGATAACGCCGTTAAAAGCACAGATAAATAATTTTAGAAAGCGGGTCGAGGTACTCTATAGTGATGGTTCTAAAGAGAGAGCGATATTGAAACAAGAACTACTCTCTTTAAAAGAGCTAAACTATGAAGTTGCGCAAGATGCTGTTCGTTTAACTCACGCTCTAAGTGGTGCAATACAAGAGCAAACCATTTGGGGAGATGTGATTTTGGAAAAGCTTCTAGTATCTTCAGGGCTTCACAAAGGGATTGAATATAGTATTGAAACATCACTTGATAATGATGTACTTTTACATCTACCTGACAAGCGTGACCTTATTATTGATGTTAAAGTCTCATTAAACTCTTATCAGAAATTTATATCAGAAGAACAAATAGAGAAAAAAGAGGCATATCTATCTGAACATATTGAATCCATCCGAACCCATATCAAAACACTTGCAGATAAAGATTATGAGAAGATACTAGGAACCAATACATTAGACTTTGTTTTTATGTTTGTACCCATTGAGGGATCTTTAACCATTGCTCTTGAAAAAGATAAATCTTTATACGATGAAGCCTTTAAAAAGCAAATTCTTTTGGTTGGTTCAACTACGCTACTTATTGCTATGAGAGCAGTTGAAAACGTATGGAAGTATGACAAGCAGAATCAAAATGCAAAAGAGATAGCCTCTGGGGCAGGGCTACTATATGATCAGTTTGTGACCCTCTCTAATGAAATGACAAAAGTCTCAAAGCAATTTGACAGACTTTCAAGGTAACTTTGTATGATGTCTTTGGTCAATTTATCTAAGGTGATTCTTTTTTACTCTTACTAGTAAAGTATTTAAACTTTATTTAACTTTTTATTCATAATTTAATATTGATTAGTATATATTTTTCTAAAGGAAAATTTAAATGAATCAAAATGTAATCTTTATAATACTCACAAGCCTCTTATTGTTTGGTTGTACGAGGAGTGTTAAGCTAAAAACACCAACCACAACAGTAGTGTTGGTTGAGAATGAAAAAAAACATAATGCGGTTGTTGTCTCTACCGATAAGGGAAAAAAGAAACTTGATAAAGTAAGAAAATTTGTTGAATTAAAGAGTAAAGATAGGCTACCAAGTGAACCTAAAATAATGTCTAAAAAAGAGTTCAAACAACGTTTCTCTGATATTGCCTCTATTCCTAACCCTAAACCATTACACTATTTCTTCTATTTGAAAAAAGAGAAGAGTGAACTTACCTCCTCCTCCCAGAAACTTATTGATGAAGTTGTGGAATCCATTATAAACAGAGCTCCTTGTGTGGTTAATTTTATCGGTCATACGGATACAGTTGGAACTAAAAAGGAGAATATTAAGAAGTCTAAAAAAGAGGCTCTATATGTTGAATCTATTTTTAAACAAGAGATTTTAAAGGTATTAATAGGAGCAGTAGATATCACTTTAATAACAAAAGGTTATGGAGAAGAGGATCTACTTGTCTCTACATCTGATAATATATATGAAGCTAAAAATCGAAATGTAGAGATTTTTATAAAGTAACTTTTTGTGAGAGGTAGAGCTTTTAGATGAAAATTTAAAAAAATAGTTTTTGGATTTATTTAAAAATTATATCCTCTTTAAAAACCTCATATAGGTTATTAGGTATGATATGCGGTCGTCCTTCACGTACAAAGACCAAAGTAATATCCATAGAGAAGATTTTTTTATCCTCTTTGGTGATGATATGCTCTAGGAGTACAGATGCAGATCTTTTTTTGATGACTTTTGTGGTAACTTCTAGGATGTCTCCTAAAAAAGAGAACCCGATGAAGTTTGCTTTTAAATCTTTGACCACAAACCCACTCTGGTCGCCATCTAGTGGCATCATTTCTCTTTCAAAAAATATCTCTGACCTTGCCCGTTCACAATATTTTATATAGTTGGTGTGATAGACCACACCCCCTGCATCAGTATCTTCATAGTAGATTCTTATTTTCATAAATTATTTCTCTATTTTTATTAATTATTTTGCTATTTTTCTATTTTTCTTTTTAGACTTCTGCTCTTTTTTCTCTCTTTTTACTTTTTTGAGATACTCTTTTGCCTCTAACTCTTCGCCATCTATGATGACATGGGTAGCAATTCCTCGTTTGCAAAGCTCTTTGGCTTCCATCCAGTAGTCTTGACCCACGAGCATCTGTTTAAACTCATTCTCTGAAAGAAAACCCTTTTTTACAATAAGGTCAAAGAAGAATTTTTCTAATTTTTTGGCAGTATGTTTGACGTGTTCTTTTACATCGCCACCCTTGCCATATGAGCCATGAGAGTAGGTATGAAACATCAAGTCAGAGTAGGGATAGATAACCCGTTTATCTGCCATACAGAAAAGCAATGCCCCCATGCTGTATCCATGATTATCCAGATATGCGGTGGTACGTCCAAAAAACTTCTCTTGTATAAGATTATAGAACTGTTGTCCCTCTAAAACCATGCCCCCACCAGAGCTAATTATAAACTCTAATCTATCCACGGGATTAGCATCTTTTAGTTCATTAAAAACTGAGTGAAGCCCCTTTCTTAGCTCTCTAAATCTTCCGATATAGACCCTAAAACGTCGGTGTTTAGGAGTAATTTGATAAATACTTTTTACTTTATCTACAACCTTTTTTTGCTCTTGGATAGTTTCTATATATAGCGTATGTTGTTCACTGCTTAGTGCTTTTCTGGCATCAGACATTATCACCCCTTTTCTATTTCTATTGTTTTTTCTCTATAATTATATCTAATTTTTGACTGATTGGGCTATAAGATGGATGGCAATTCCATAGGAGGTTGAGTTGTTATAGCGTGTCAAAACTCTAAAATTTTTTCCTGCCATCCATATATCATCGTGTGTTTTATTTCTTGTTTTTAATAAGTAGGCTTTAGACTCATCAAATGGCTTTGTTGGTTTTATCCCATATTTTCGTAGCGTCTTAATACTGTACCTTTTTTTATGAGAGGTTCTGAGTTTTTTAAATCGTGTGCCACTAAAATTGGTAGGTACAGCTACCACGTGACCTTTTTTCCACCCTTTTTTGTTCATAAATTTAGCAATTATTCCAATACAATCCTCTACATCCATTGGGTCTTTAACTCCGTCATTATTAAAATCCATCGCAAATCGTCTCTGTACCGAGGGGACTTGTTGCACACATCCCATCGCTCCTGCAAATGAGCCGTACATATCTTCAACAGGTCGATGCTCTTCACGTGAGAGTAAAAATAGATTTTCTAGTTCAGATTTAAAAAATTTCTTCATACGGTTTTTGTGAAAGGCAAGAGTGGCCAATGCATCAATGATATGATAATCACCCATATACTCACCAAACTTGCTCTCTACTCCGATAAATGCCACGATGTAATCCATATCGACATTGTAGATATCTGAAGCACGTTGGAGGGTAGGGTAGTAGTTCTCTTTGAAGTTACGAGCTTTCTCTAAAGAGATTGGGTCAAGAACATGAGCCTTGTATCTCTCCCATGTCCCATCTGTTTTACCTTTTTTATAGTGACCTGTGTATCGATCAAGTGTCTCTTGGTCGAGTTTTGCATTTTTTAGTATATTGGTGAGGTAGGAGCGTCTAAAATGATACTTTTTAACCATTTTATTGATAAATCTCTGTACCTCTTTTTTGGCTAAAAAATTATAATCTACAGGAGGAATTGGCTCTTTTGCACCAAGTGTCATTGTGAGCATAAATGTTAATATTAGTAGTGTTTTAAGTGTTTTCATTTAAAATAATAACATATTTTTAGCCTTTCGGGAAAAAACTTTTAAATCTAATATTATTCATATTTTAATATGTTAGAATTCAATTTTTAATATTAAGGAATTATATGAGAAAAGTACTGATTTTATGTACAGGTAATAGTTGTCGTTCAATTATTGCTGAAGCACTAATAAATAAATATTTAAAGAATGTTGTCGCCTATAGTGCAGGTGTTAAAGCAACAGGTAGTGTCAATAGTAATGCAATAAAAGTTTTAAAGCAAGAAGATGCTTGGAGAGAGGAGTATTCTTCAAAAACTTTGGATAAAATTATGGATATAAATTTTGATTTGGTGGTAACGGTATGTTCTAATGCAGATAAAAATTGTCCTACTTTTCCAAAAAGAGTTGAGGTGATACACGTGGGGTTCGAAGACCCAGATGGTAAAAAGTTTGAAGCCTTTGAAGAGACACTTCAAGAGATAAAGAAAAAGCTTTTGCCCATTGTGCGTAAAAAAACTTCTTGATTATAAAATTATCTAAGGAATAAAAATGAATAAAAGAAAAGAGATTCTAAAAAAGACTCTAAAAAAAATGAAAGTACTTAACAAATAGATGGCAAAACAAGAAAACTTTAGAACAAAGATTATCGGGGGAGAGTTCAAGGGTAGATTTATCGAGATACCAAACATCTCAACCACTAGAAGCTCTAAAGGGATTTTAAAAGAGTCCCTCTTTAACACCTTGCAGTTTGATATTATTGACAAAAATTTTGTTGAGGTATTTTCAGGGTCAGGATCTATTGGGCTTGAAGCGTTAAGCCGTGGAGCATTTCAATGTTATTTTATCGAATATAACAAGGTAGCCTATCGCGTACTTCAAGAGAACATTAAAAAACTAGACCCCAGTAGATGTCATCATCTTTATGGCGATAGTTTTGAGAAGTTTGATACTGTTTTAGGAATGTTGAAAAACTTTAACCAAAAGACATACTTCTATTTTGACCCACCATTCTCGACGCGTGATGGGATGGATGATGTCTATGAGAAAACACTTCTCCTTATTAATAAGATAGAGGTAGAGATGTGTGAGATGGTGATTGTGGAGCATATGACACAGCTTGATATGCCCAAAGATATAGGGGGGCTAGAGCAGATAAAACGTAAGAAGTTTGGACGCTCTACCATGAGTTACTATCGTCCAAAAGGGCAAATATGAGACATGAAGATCATATCGCCCTTTTTATTGACTCGGATAATATCTCTCACCGTGCGTTGGAGGGGATTATCAATGAGCTTAGTAAGTATGGGGTGGTAAATATTCGTCAAGCGTATGGAAATTGGACAAAAGACAACCTAAAGAACTGGGAAGAGAAGCTTTTGGAGTTTGCAATAAAACCAATTCAGCAGTTTGATTATAGTAAACAGAAAAATGCTACGGATATCCTAATGACCATTGATGCTATGGATATGTTGCATACCAAAAGGATTGATGCGTTTGCATTTGCGACTAGTGACAGTGATTTTACCCCTGTGGTGATGCGTGTACAGCAAGAGGGGATAAAGGTGTTTGGTTTTGGTGAAAAAAAGACCCCCAAAGCCTTTATGGCAGCCTGTTCGCAGTTTATTTTTACTGAAAAGTTAATGAATAACTATCATAGTGAACAGAATGAAGAGGAGGAGGTTAAAAAGTCCATCAAAAAAACAACCAAAGATTTGAAAAATGACAAGTGGCTTCTGAATCTTCTACGTAATGCACAAGAGCAGACAATGGATGAACATGGTTGGTCAAATTTGGCAACTATGGGGATTTACATTAATAACAGTAGCTCTTTTTCACCTGTAAACTATGGATATAAAAAGCTGAGTAATCTTTTGAAGTCTATGGATATTTTTGATATCTATATGGATGAGGAGAGTAAGCAGATGAGTGTACGAGATAAAAATTATAAAGTTTAAAAGATTAGAACCTTTTAATTAACATCTGTTATAATATATGCAATGAAATAGGATTTTATAATAAAATGTTTAAATAAAGGATAATCTAATGAAACAAATACTATTGTTACTTTTTGTGATAAACCTCTCTGCTCTTAATGCAATGAGTCCAAAGACTAATTTTAATGCGGTTGATGATTGGGAGTATAACGCGACCAAAGAGATTTCAGACAGAAGTTTCAAGAGTTCAGGAAGTCGTTCCTTGGCAATGCCAATGGTAGCACCTGCTCCAAAAATGTATCGAAGTAAAAAGCTCGGTATGGCGGTTGGTGGTGCGAAAGATACCAATAACTTTAAAGCCAATATTGAAAATGGTTACTTACCCAAACTAGACTCTATTACCTATGAGGGGCAGTTTTATAGCCACTATTTTGATACAGGACTAAATGGTCAAATATGTAGAGAGCTTTTCTGTCCAAGCTACTCAACTGCTAGTAAAGAGAACAGCTTCTCCAAAGAGCAGGAGTATTTTTTATCAGTAGGGTTAAACTCAGGTATTGATGAGGCTGACTTTAAACGTAAAAAGCTTAATTTGGTTGTTGTGTTGGATATTTCAGGCTCTATGAGTGGAAGTTTTAAATCCTATTATTATGATAAAGTAGGAAAAAAGATTAAAAATAGTGACCAAACCAAAACTAAAAAGATGACTATTGCCAATGAATCTATTGTTGCGATGCTTTCACACTTAAAAGATGATGACAGATTGGGAATAGCTCTTTTTGACCACAATGCTTATACGGCAAAGCCTCTAAATTTAGTAGCCTATAGTGATAAAATGGCAATTCGAGATCATATCTTATCTCTAAAAGAAAAAGGTGGTACTAACTGGAGTGCAGGATATAAAGAGGGGTTAAAACTTTTTGACAATATTTCAAATAGCTCGGAGTATGAAAATAGAATTGTATTTTTGACTGATGCGATGCCAAATCGTGGAGAACTTGCCAAAGATAAGCTTTTTGGATTAGCAAAGAGTGCAAGTAAAAAGGGGATTCATACTACCTTTATTGGTGTGGGTGTTGATTTTAATACTGACCTTGTAGAGTATGTCTCTAAAACAAAAGGGGCAAACTACTTCTCTGTACACTCCTCAAAAAGTTTCAAAAAGCTTTTGGACAAAGAGTTTGACTACATGGTAACCCCATTGGTGTATGATTTGGAGTTAAAACTTGATAGCGGTAAGTATGAAATAGCAGGAGTCTATGGCTCACCTGATGCAAAACTTGCCACAGGTGAAATTATGAAAGTAAATACCCTTTTCCCATCTTCTACAGAGGGTGGAGAGACCAAAGGTGGTGTGGTACTGCTCAAACTTAAAAAGATAGGAAGTGGGTCTGAT
>JALTGP010000197.1 GCA_027076905.1 Campylobacteraceae bacterium
TTCATTGACACACTCCCCATAGATAAAGCAAGGGGTTTTACGCTAATTTTTGGTAATTCTAATTCTACCCGAAACCTGTAGGTTCGATTTTATAGAACAAAAAATTAGAACCCGTAAAACCAATCTGTTTAAAAGCATTAACCAACCCCTTAAACTCTCTAGCTCGTATTTTCTCATTTTCCATTTCATAAGTTACTTGAATAGCTTGTGTTACTCTTCCTTTTTCAACAACCACAAAGTCACATTCTGATGTTCTATCGGTATGATAATATATCTCTTTTTCTCTTCGTCGTAGCTCTAAAAAAACAGCATTTTCCATAGATTTTCCAATGTCATCTGAAAACTTATAAAGCACTGTATTGTTAAAACCCATGTCTATAGAGTAAATTTTTTTGTCAGTTTGAGTAGTAATCTTTTGACTATACCTATCAAGGGTCAAACTCAAGCTTATGGGTATTTATGGGGAGTTGAAGTTCACGGCTATGGACTTTAAAAGGCTTTTTTGTTTTATTTTCTTTTTAATAAGGAAAATTATACGTTGTTCTTCTTTTTTATTTATCCAAAAGCTTTTTAATAAATTAAACATGTTATAATTAAAGCAAAAATATATTAGGGATATAATGCAAATCAATCAAATTAAAATTAAAAATTTTAAACTTTTTGAAGAGGAAGAATTTACTTTTAATCCTAATTTTAATCTATTGGTTGGTATTAATGGTAGTGGTAAAACTTCACTGTTAAGAGCTATCTCTGTTGCTCTAGGTGGTTGGGCAAATGCTTATATTAAGAGTGAAAATAACTTACGACCTATTGGAGATGAAGAGATTAGAGAAATTCAAATTGATAATAGATTTGATAAAACTAAAGAAACGCATATTAAAGCATTTGGAGAGGCATATATTATCAATAGCTTTGATAATCTAACTCATGCTACAGCACAATGGGAAAGGTATAGAAAAGAAGGTTCTATTGAAACCTACCAAGATGGTGCAGTTAAATTTAATTCTTCCCAATTTTACAATTTGAACCTTGATACTATTGGTTCAAATACACTTAATTATATAGACAGGGGAAAGACGTTTAATTTACCAATTATTGCATTTTATGAGTGTGATAGATTATGGTTAGCAAAAAATGAACTCAATATAGAAGCTTCTGCCAAAGCTCAATACTCTCGTTTTGACCCTTATGTAGATTGTTTTCATACTGCTTCTGACCACCATGCAATCGCTGAATGGTTACTAAAACATGAACTAACCTCTTTGCAACAAGGGAAGAAAACACCTGTTTTACAAGCAATAAAAAAGGCTTCAACAATAGCTTTAGAAAAATGTACTGATATTCGATTTGATATGGAACAGAGTCGAGTTATTGTTGCTTTTGAAGATAATGTTATTATTCCTTTTGAACATCTAAGTGATGGACAAAGAACTATTTTAGGACTTTTTTGTGATATTTCTAGACGAACAGCTATTTTAAATCCTCATTTATCAGGAGAGGCAATTAGTGAAACAGAAGGTATTGTTCTTATTGATGAACTTGATTTGCATTTACATCCAAGATGGCAACGAAGAATTATAGAAGATTTACGAACCGTATTTCCTAATATTCAGTTTATTTGTACAACACATTCCCCTTTTCTGATTCAATCATTGCGAAGTAGTGAAGAGCTTATTATGCTTGATGGAGAACCATTATCAGATTATGCTCATATTGGTATTGAAGAGATTGTTAAAAATATGGGTGTTTTACGCCCAGATGTGAGTGTTCGTTATGAAGAGATGAAAAAGGTTGCAAAAAACTTTTTACAACTTTTAGATGAGACAGTGTTGAGTCCACAAGAGAAACAAGAAGAGTATAAAAAACAATTGGCTCAAATTATTGCACCTTTTGCAGAGAACCCAGCATATCAAGCTTTTTTAGAACTGAAATATGCATCAAAATTAGGCGAAGAATTTGAGACCAATTAGAAGAGGTCTTTCTCCAACAGGAAACGAAACTTATTCTACCTATCAATCAGCTAAAAGTGATTTAATTTATAAGTTCTCTTCAGGATGGCATAATGAACGACATATAGCTTCCTATTGTAGTTATTGTGAGCGTAAAATAGTTACAAATTTAGCTGTAGAACATATACAACCTAAAGATGGATATTTTGGACATCCTGAATTAGAGCTCACATGGAGTAACTTTCTACTTTCCTGTGTTAATTGTAACTCAACAAAAGGAGCAAAAGAAATTCTTTTTTATAATCTCTTTTTACCTGATAGAGATAATACTTTTTATGCTTTTGAATATACAGCTGATGGAATGATTAAACCAAGAGATACTTTATCTTCGACAAATAAAGCTAGAGCAAACAATACATTAAAACTATTGGGATTAAATAAAGAAACTTATGCTACAAAAGATAATTTGATTGCATTAAATAGACGAAGTCAGCGAATTAATATTTGGGGAATTGCAGAAATAGCATTAGAAGATTATAAAAGTGGCTTCACCGTTCCTGCTGTCAAAAATCAAATTGTAACTAATATGGTTGCAAATGGATTTTTTAGTGTTTGGATGACTGTATTTGACAAATATCCTGAAATGAAAAATTTATTTATTGATGCTATTCATGGAACAAGAGAGAGTGGATGTTTTGATAATCAAGGTAATTGTATAGTTTCTCATCCTAATGAAGACCAATTAGATGGTGGAGGTAAAATTTGGGATAATAACACATTTTTAAAGAATGTGAGAGATTTTGATATATTTTAGTATTTCTATATTTAAAATATTTATAACCAAAAGCAAATACTCCCCCCACCAATACCCTCAACTTATATTCAATAAAAAATCAATTCATTTATTAGAGTAAGTATAACCATTTATAACTATCTTTTTAAACTTTTATGCTAAAATTGTTAATTACTAATTAACAAAAAAGAGATATTATGATAAAAAACCTAATAAAACTAGAAAAGAAACTACTAAAAGGGCTTAACAGTAGCTATAAGCGTTATTTTTTTGACAGAGTTGATTTTTCATCGCAGATGATAGCTGTGGTGGGTTCTCGTGGGGTGGGGAAAACTACTTTTTTATTGCAATATCTTAAAGCGTTAAAAGAGAAATACCCTGCTCATAAATCTCTCTATTTTACCTATGATTACCCTACTAATGTAGACATAAAACTCTATGAACTAGCAGAAGAGTTTG
>JALTGP010000198.1 GCA_027076905.1 Campylobacteraceae bacterium
ATGCCTATCCTTTGCTTATGAAACCTCGAAAAATTGCTCAACAAGAGGTTTTGAAAAATGGACACCCTAAGAAGTAATAATGGTGCTTAAGTTAGTGCCATTCACGTCTGACCCCTAGAGTAAGATTTTTCTTACGATTACGTTCACCTGACCCCTAGACCTAAGTTTTGTTATATAAAATAGCTTTGACCCCTTGGTATTTTTGACCCCTATTTTATACAAGTATAATCAAACTAGGTGATAGCAATTAAAATGTCACAGTTGATTCTATATTATTTTTATATTCATTGTTTTTTTGTTTTATCCATGCTTCTAATTTTTTATATGCGTCGTGGTCTTTTAATCTTAAATAAAGAGAGTGAGAATCTCTGCATGATGGATTACTATCTATCAATACATATAAACTAGAACCCTTAGATACGGAGGATAGCACAGCACCACTAAGCCCATCCCAGTAATTCATAATTTCTCTTTCTACCCCAATATCAGACCAAACTAGCTCATGTTGTTCCATGACTATTTCACAAGGATTTAGTGAATTACTAATTAACCTTGCACTATCTGTATAGTCACCATATTTTTCTTTTAGTTTTCTTTTTAGTTTAGTCGCGTTAGGTTTATGTTGAAAGTTAATTGTTTTGCTAACTGAGTATACTTTGTTATTCTGGTCAAATCGTACATAAATATGATTTACTGGATCATCGCACATTACTTCATAGTTTGCTGGTTTTTTATTATCTAAAAACTGAGTGTTAGTATCAAATCCCGAAGGACTACAAGATGCTTTGACTTTATTGTAGGTACTTTTATACTTATCTCCTAATTTTATATCACTTATATCGAAACTTGATACATCTAGAATATCATACCACTTACGAGTGTTTGCTAGTTCAGCATATGAACTGTTTGTTACTCCAACTAACATAAATATTAAAAATAATTTTTTCATAACACATCCTTTTATTTATTTTTATATCTTAATAATACTTAAACTTAATTAAGTATAATAGCTAAAAAGTATTTAAGTACTCTAGGGGTCAGAACTCTAGGGGTCAGGTGATAACAATAACCTAAGGAACTCTAGGGGTCAGGTGATAACAATAACCTAAGCAAATCTACCCTCGAAGCTTATCTGTATACATTAATACTTTATATAGAGCAAAACCCACTCAAAGCAAAGATGGTAAAAAAAATAGAAGATTACCCTTATGGAACAGCACACTATCTTTTAAAAGAAGAGCCTTTGCCTCTTTGTTTGAAAAACTCCTATATGGCACAAAACTATCAAGAAGACAAAGAAGCTATAGAAGCATTTTTAAATTCACAAATAGATAGTTCTGTACTGCAACAACTAAAAAAAGGAGCAAGTCTAGTGGAAGCCCCAAATATAGACCGTAGAGCAAAAGAGGAAGATTTAAGAGCATTGTTTAGAGATGTAACAGAGAAGAAAGATAGAAATCGTAAAATAGCCAAAGCGTATAAAGAAGGGTATTCTCAACATATGATTGCTAAGGTGTTGGGTATTTCTCAACCTGCTGTTTTTGGGATTATTAAGAACTATAGGGGTCAGACGTTGAATATCCACCTACATCCTCTTTTCTTAAGTAGATTTATAAAGTATTATAACCTCAAAAAATAACTATAAAACCCCACAAAAAGCCTCTAAACTAACAACATCTAAGCCTATGATTTTAGATAACTGTTTATCATTAGAAATCAATGTAGCACCATTGACCATTGCTGTAGCACAAATAATACTGTCAGGCAATTTAATAGCATACTCTTTTCTAATCTCAATGGTCATCTCTTTTGTCTTTTTACAGATATTCAAAATTTCAAAGTGACTCAAAAGATTTTCTATATTTTGCTTGTCATTTTGGCTCAATTTACTATAAGAAAAAAGCTCAATCTCTGTGATAATAGAGACTAAATATTGAGCATAAGGAAGAACTACTTTACCATTTAGAGCATAAATAATTGCATTAGTATCAAGTAAAACCTTACCACTCATTGCGTATCTTTTGTTGATATTCTAAACCATCTACACCTTTAAGACTTTCTACATGAAATGCAGAAAAGTCCAATCCTTTTGGAGTATCTGTTTTTGAAGATTTAAATCGTTCTCTACTATTTTCAATAATCTCTAAACCATCGTTTTTAAAGCTATTTAACAACCATACTATTTTATCAAAAAGCTGTTCATTCGATATATTAATGGTCAACTGCATAAAAACTCCTAAACTTTTTATTTTAAGTATAGCAAAAAGAGATTAAATTAACTTCTACTCAAGGATAACCTAGACGTTGAAAAAAATAAAGGGGTCAAACACTTTTAGTGAACAAAACTTAAAATAATCTAAAGCCATATCAATTTAAAAAGTAAAGGTATGAACACAATCATTACCTCTTGACTATCCACTCAAAGCTAAAGCAACACCTTTTCAGCCCAAATCCACCTCAACACTAACAATCTCCAAATCAAGATTTTTAAAATCATCTACATTATTAGTAACAATATCAAACCCATGAACCAAAGCAGTAGCACCAATAATTGCGTCAGGTGTTTTAACTCTATATCGTTGTCGAATATCAATAACTTTATCAGCAATCTCATCAGTTAACTCATAGACATTGGCATGAGAGATAAAATCTAATGCTCTTTTTTCTAACGCTTTATCTTCTCTTAGTTTCTGCCAACTTAAAAACTCAATTTTAGTAATAATCGAAATATTGAAACTCTCTTTGAGTATTTTGTCGATTTTATTATCAGTGATAATACCATTAAAATAATAGATAATATTGTTAGTGTCAAGTAAAAGTTTATCGTTTATCAAGGTAGCTATCCCACTCATTTTGATTTTGTTTTAAGTAGTTGTCTATTTCAATTTTAGAAGCATTTGCTACACCAAAAAAATCTCTTGGATTAAAAGAGTTAGCTGATTTTGTATGGTTAACAGTTTTTACTTGAAGCTCTTTTCTTATATTTACTAAATTTTTGGGGATATTTTCAAGAAAAAACATAATATAATCATAGATTGAATTATTAATCTCTAGGGTTATTTTCTGCATTATTGAAGCTCCTTTTTTTGTTTGATTATATCATAATGAAGATTAGAGTGGAAAATTTGTAGAATCTAAACTGATAATCACTATCA
>JALTGP010000199.1 GCA_027076905.1 Campylobacteraceae bacterium
GCTAATATTGATATTTTTATCATAAAAAACCTATTTTTTTGTTAGAATATGTGAAATTATACGGTTTTTTTATTATATATAGATTAAAATAGAAGTATATTAAGAGTTTTAGTTCTTAACTATTATTGCTTTTTGCTACTATTTAGATAAATATTTGAGACATCTTGCAAAACTAGGAACCGATGGTTTTAGCCTCGTTTTGTTCGGGACTAAGGAATACAAATTAAATAACTACCAAATTTCAAAGGCAACTAAACAAATATCTTTAACTCTAATTTTCCTTGAATTACGGGGAGTAGTCCTGCGTCAAACTATAGCTAAATCTATTCGTTTATTTACCTATGAAAACGGGTACTTATTTAATTTGCATTCCTAAAGTCTCCGATTCCAAAGAGTTTTGCAAGAAGTATATTTAAACAAATAGCCATTATTGGGCTACCGCATCAGGAGAAATTAATGCAGATGGATAAGAAAACATGATACAATCTTTTTTGTTAAAAAAATAAAAAGAAAAATCATGAATTATCAAAAAATACTAGAAGATATATATAAAGAGATACAACCAGAATTAAAAAAAGGTAAAGTAGCCAACTATATTCCTGCTTTAGCAGAGGTTGACCCCAACCAGTTTGCGATGACCATTACGCTCAAAAGTGGGGAGCAGTTCTCCGTAGGAAAATGCAAAGAGGAGTTCTCTATACAGAGTATTTCAAAGGTTTTAGCCTTCTCTTTAGCGATTCATATCTACTCCAAAAGCCTCTACAAAAGAGTAGGGGTTGAGCCATCTGGAAATGCCTTTAACTCCTTGGTACAGTTGGAGTATGAGCAGGGAATTCCTAGAAATCCTTTTATAAATGCAGGGGCAATTGTGGTGATGGATGCACTTATGAGTCACTATGGTGGAGATTTTCTAACACTCGAAAAAATACTGAACTTTACAAGAGATATTAGTGGCGATGGTGCGATAAAGTTTGATAGCTCAGTTGCCATATCAGAGATGAAACACGCCTCACGGAATCTTTCTTTGGCTCACCTAATGAAGAGTTTTGGTAATTTTGACAATGATGTTCGTGATGTGGTAAAAACCTATTTCAAACAGTGTGCTATTGTCATGAACACCAAAACCCTCTCCCGAGCGATGCTCTATCTCGCCTTTGATGGCAAAGACCCCATCACCCACAGAGAGTTTCTCAATGGAGAACAGGCAAAACGGCTCAATGCACTTATGCTGACCTGTGGTCACTATGATGCAAGTGGAGAGTTCGCCTACAATGTTGGACTCCCTGGAAAATCAGGTGTAGGTGGAGGAATTATCGCTATTGTTCCTGATGTCATGAGTATCTCTGTTTGGTCTCCAAGGCTCAATGAGTATGGAAACTCCTATGCAGGAACTCTGGCACTACAGATGTTTACCTCCAAGACAGGACTGAGTATTTTTTAATGCTCTTTCTCCTCTTTTTTATCATCTTTTGGAGTTTGGTTATCATCTCCACCACCACCCATCCAAAACTTACCTAAAATCATCGCCCCCACTGTTCCTAAAACAACAACATACACAACCCACGGCTCTCTCATACTATCTCCTTTAATTTATTAGATATCTTGCAAAACTCTTTAGAATTCAAGACTTTAAGCCCGAATAAAGCAAGGCTAAAGCCATCGTTTCCTAGTTTTGAAAGAAGTTTATTTTATTTTTTCTATTTTCCATTTTAATAGAGTAGGACTCCATATCGCATAATAATTCTCACGAATGGTTGAGTCTTCTCCTGTCTCTGCCACCAAAGTATAGGCAAAAGGAATGGTCTCTAGTCGTAGGGTATTATCCCTTGCAATAGTAATTTTACGAATTCTCTCATTAAAATCAGATAACTCTAGCACTTTAGCAGGAATATTGGAGAGCTGTTTACCTTTTATCTCATACCGATAGAGACCATTGTCTCTTGCTGAACCTACCAAAAGATATTTTCCTCTATTACTCTTTAGTAACTTGACACTTAACGCATCAAACCCCTCTACTTTTTGAAGTATTTTTTTACTATCTACATCAATATGATAAATCACCCCTCTGCTTTCACTGTAGCTACTCTCATCAATGGCAGATACCCACAAACTATTATCATCACAATCATAATCCAAAGCGATAAGCCCAAAGGGGTTATTCGCTCCTGCTTTTACCTCATCAATACTCATCCAAATAGAGAGTTTTCCTGAATGACTGTTGAGAGTATAGATATTTTTTTGGAACGTAAATGTATTTGGAGATATAGTAATATAGGGCATAGGAGTGAGATACATATGCCCTTTTTGGTCTAGGATATAGGAGCTAAAGTGGTCAAATCTTGTCCAAGATTTTGGGTGTACCGATTGCATGAGATTAGGACCAAAGAGAAAAGCCACCCCTCGGTATTGCTGTTGCGATAAATCTATGGCGATGGGTTGAGGTATCTTTAGTTTACTTAAAAAAAGTGGCTGAATAGCACAGGTTTTTATCCGTTTGAACTCACCTATATTTGCTATATTTAAAATCTCTTTATTATTAGATTTTAAATTAATAACCACAATAGTAGCTATAAACACGATAAGTATTGAAATAATAACAGGAACATATCGACGCATTATCTATATACCCTCTTTAGATATTGGTACAAACATGGGTCCCACATCACATGGCCATACTTTGACCTTTAGGTTTCCATCTTCTAAGACGGTATCTGCCCAACAATACTCATGTCCCTCTCGTGCATCATTTCTAACACGTGGAACATACCAAAAGACAATATTTTTCCCATCTATATCTTCTCTTTTTTCAAGGTAACGCTCTACCCCCTCTTCGGAGAGTTTACAGCAAGAACCAAGGGTCATTAAGTCCTGTTCTCCCTCATTCTCTTTATGCAAGGTTACAAATATAGTCGCGTTATCCCCTCGATTGCCTTTGGTAAATTGACCTCTATTTGGTTCAACATAATAGCCCTTTGTTGGCTCTGATTTACTTGTGATTTTATAAAGGTACTTATCCTTGGCATAAATGGTAGCATCTTTTTGAAAATCTCTTGCTTCAACCAACCACTGTCGCCACCCTTTGCTACCATTTTGCTCATATGCGTAAAATGCCTCTTGGTCAGAAACCTCCATATCAATACGCATGACAGGGCGATAGATAGCATTTTTCCCACACCCTCTCCCTTTGTTCACCCCAACAACCCGAAACGAACCATTGGCATAAAATTCAAAACGGTTCTCATAGCGATAGTTACACGCCATTGGCCATTTGGGATTACGATAATCTTGAAGTAGTGAAAAACCTACCTTTTTACCCTCTTTTATGATGGGGTTAATCCGTGGAGCATTAAAGGGAAGTACCACCGAGGTAGAAAACATTGGGCAACCCATCGCATCGTTATACCCAAAGAAAAAGGTATCATTATCCCCTTTGACATACTCTACCCGTCTTCCATCCACATAGGAGTCTATTGAATCATCTAAGCTACTCGCCCCCTCTTTGGCTTTGTAAGCGACGTGCCAATCCACTATCTTGGCTGATTTAAGCACTCTCTCTTTGTTAAACCACGCATCTATCACCTCTAGCCCATCAGAGCCTGTAATTCTATAAGATATTTTCCAATTGCTCTCTTCATGCACAGTATCTTTTTGACAGAAGTTCTCCATAATTTGACGATTTTGCAAAGAGCGTTCACCAATACACGCAGGGGTCGAGGTTTTGCCAAGTCCTGCCCACTTTGCGGCGGCTAGTTTGAGGTCGCTTAGGTCGATAATCGCCCATAGTGCCTCCTCTTTGTCATGATAGGAGAAAGTAGGAGAAACACAGAGATGGTTCTTATTTTCACACGCTGAGTTATTGAGTGAACCCCGTACATTAGCCATGCTCATATCTTTGAATTCTGGGCTATCTCCTAACTCCTTTTTTATCTCAGGGGCATTTAGAGCTATCTCTTGGGCAATATGTTTGAGTCGGAGACTAATATCAGGTTGCATGTTTGCAAAACGTTTGACCTCCAACACCTCTAAACTCTCCACATCCACAATCGCTCGGGTGGTGGTGTTGGTGACAAAGTTATATTTCAGAGCTTGATAACATTTATGCACATGACATCTCTCTTGACTCTTTTGACTTAAAACTGAGACAATAGCAGGTCGAATAGTCATCATATCATTATGTTGTAAGTTTCCATTGCTGTCTTTTGTATCAGATAAAAAGTTACTATTTTTTAGTAAAACTGCTTGAGCTTTCATCCCTGAGGTATCTAACTCTTTGGCTTCAAGAGGTAAAATAGCATTCCCATGCTCTATCCTCTTTTTTACATCTTCCAAATAGGATTGAATAATAGGCAACTCCAGATAGAGTGTCGCTTTGTGGTTGGGTAGAATAATTCGTTCTCTTGGCTCTATAGGCTTTTTTTGAGTGGGGTTGACACCTGTAAACCAATAAACAGAGAGTCCCGTAACTCCCAACAATAATATAATAAAAGCTATTTTTAACTCTTTACTCATCTTTACCCTTGCATCTCAAAATAGTATGGTTCTTGTATCTCGACAAGAATTATAACACCAATTGCTAAAAATAGAATAATAGCCGATTTTACCCAATCTTTGAGTACCATAGATTCTTCTTTCTCTTTTAAAAGTGGTGTAAACATAGAAAAGAGAAAGACTGACATAAAAAGATGTTGTACCCGAAAGCCATAAACCCTATCTAGCCAACTTGCAAAAAAAGCAACCACAAAAGAGAAAAGTATCTGATAGTACCATTTTGAAGGAGTGACAGGTGGGTCGGTGAGCATAAAATAGATAAAGAGTGTAAAGGTGACCGAATAGAACCTACGATATATATCCTCAAAAATCATCACAGGGTCGTATGCCATCACAAGCGTATACTGAAACAGGAGATAAAAGAGGGTAAATACTATGGGAATAATCCAACGATTCACCCGTATCAACATCACTAGTGCCACTAAAAAAACCGTACTGCTTAACCACATCTCCTCACCAAGTTGCCCTAAAACCATATGGGCATCATGATAAAAAAGGAGAAGAGCCATCATTAATCCAAAATTAGAAGGATTAAAAAGGTGTCTGTTATTTATGGTCAAAAAATGCTTTTGAAAAAGTCCCAATGTAATAACCACAAAATATATCCATAAATTTGCGGAATACATCAGTACAATTACACCAACAGCTGTTGAGATAGAGGAGTAGGAGAAATAAAAAGTTCTCTGTGAATTAAAATAGAGAAAAATATGTTCGACAAAAATGGTAAAAGAGAGAACCAGCACAATATCCACCCAAGAGAGGTGAATTTGTGCCATAAAACTTCCTACTATTAAAAGAAAGAGTAGGTTAATATTTTGATGTAACTGTATTGACATCTGTTTGCCTTACTTATTTATATCTTACTCGTCTGTACCTTCGATAATCTTATCTGCCTCTTGAAATATCTTGTCAATATTATCATGAATCCATTTTTTGTCCATCCACTCCTCGGGACGAACTTCGATTCCTTGAACCAATACACCAAAATGTAAATGATCTCCAAGTGCTAAACCTGACATTCCTGTTTGAGCAATGGAAGTACCTCCTGCTATCTCATCACCCTCTTGTACCATGATGTTAGAGCAGTGACCATAAAGCGTATAGAGTCCCATACCATGGTCTATCATTGGCATATTTCCATAGATACCATTGTAGTCGCTATAGACCACTGTTCCTGCATTTGAAGAGACTATTTTTGCCATTTTGGTACTTGCCATATCCAAACCAACATGATATGATTGGGAAACTTCATTGCTTTTATCTTCATAATAGTAGTGTCGTTCATCTCCATAACTAGCAACTTTTGCACCATTTTTCAAAGGATAAAAGGGTTTTATCTTCCAAGAGTCAACTATCTCATCTGAAACCTTCATACTCAACTGATGGATAACATCCTCATTGGCTTTTCTCATATCTTCATTAATTGCTTTTAACTTTTTAACTCTATCTTTAATTAGGGCATACTCAGGCTCACTGTCTGCCAAATCAGAAATTTTTCCATCAATAAATTTATCTTTTGCACGTATCCATGAGACCTTATAATTTTTAGGTCGGATAAAAAATGGAACATTAACCACACGTTTGTTTCGTGCCATATCCTCTGCCACCACTTTGGCTGAAAAGTCCTCTTGGTTAAATGGCCATGCTACCAATGCTGCGTAAGTTCCTGCCTCTTTATAAGGAGAGGCTCTAAACTTTCGTCCTCCTGCTTCAAGATAAAAATGTTTTAAAGAGTTATCTTTGACTTGAAAAATAATCAATCCTGAACCACCTTGTGTGACGGAATATGAATTTGCCAAGACGTTTATCTGTGGTCGCTTATAATCAATATCCACCATTAACTCTTTGGTTACTTTATTTCCTTGGAAAAATCCCCAATTACTTCGGTCTTGTACAGAGATAGTGATTTTAAACTTGGTAGATTTTGGATTTAACATCACTCCATTGACTGCCTTTTTAGGGTACTCTACCCGTACAACTCTCTCTTTTTGATTGGCTTCAAGTATAACCTCTTTGGTAGTGGTAACAGTGTTTACTCCATCGCTTACCTGTACCTCATACGACTTAAGTGCTGTATCATCTGAGATTGCAATTAAAAGAGGGTCTTTTCTATTCCAGTAGAGATGATTCTCCGCTTCTATAACAGGGTCTACTCGTTCAAACTCTTTTGCTGTCATAAGATACGCACCTGTACCCAATATTAATCCCAGTACCACAATCATAATACTTTTAGAATTACTCTTTTTTCTACTACTAAAACTACTTCTTCTACGTCTCATTATAATAAATCCATTTCTTTAATCTTTGTTATTACTATCTCTAAAGTTTTTTCTATATTTTTAGTTTTAAACCTAAATCCTGATGAATTTTTATGTCCACCACCACCAAACACCATGGCTAAAGATGAGATATCTATCTTTTTATCACTTCGCATAGAGAGACGAATCTCTCCATTAAGCTCCATTACTAAAATAGATATTTTAACCGTTGCCAAAGAGATACCATAATCCACAATACCCAATATATCATTATACTTTGCACCCGATGAGTTTATGCTATCTTGGTTGACAATCATCACAGATACTCTACCATCAAGATGGAGATTCAAACTACTTAAAGCAGTAGAGAGTATTCGTATAGAGCTTAATGAACGTCGTTGATTTAGATTATAAGCTACTTTAGAGATATCAATACCATATGTAATCATATCTGATGCAACATCAAAAACCTCTTTATTGACGTTATTAGTTGTAAAGTATTGACTATCACTAACAAGTGCTGTATAAAAACAGCTTACTACCTCTACTGTAAGATGATACTCTTTTTCAAAAAGTTTAAATGCAACCTGTGAAGCAGAGACAGCATTTGGCTCTACCACATTATATAATCCAAACTGCCTATTGCTCTTATGATGGTCAATATTCAAAATATCTCTATCTTCAATATCAAAGCCAAACTCTTCTATGCTCCCTGCATCACAAGTGATAATCAGCGAATCTTTATACTCTATTTTATCTTTTATTTTTGAAAAATTTGGTAAAAAATCCAACTCTTTAGGCAATGCCCTATCTACATTTACCACCTCTACCTGTTTTCTTTCTGCTTTTAAAAGATTATAAATTCCTAGTGCTGTACCAATTGTATTTCCATCAGGTTTGATATGAGATAGAATACTCACCCTCTCATAACCATCTATAATAGCCTTAATATTTAACATTTTTTATCTTCTATTTTCATAGAGAGGTCAATCCAATTGGCTTGATGAACAAGAGAGCCACTAGATATAGCATCGACACCAGTTTTAGCAATCTCTTCAACACTCTGAAGTGTAACATTTCCACTAGCTTCCAATAATATATGAGGATAACTATTATCTCTAAAACTCACTACCTCTATTATCTCTTCATTACTCATGTTATCACACATAACAATATCAGCCCCTGCCCCCATCGCTTCTTTTACCTTCGCTAACGACTCACACTCTATCTCAACCTTTGAAGTAAAAGGAATCTTGGCTCTAACCTCTCTCATAAACTCTTTTAGATTATCAATGGTCTTTAGATGCGTATCTTTGAGCATCAGACAATCATCAAGCCCCATACGATGGTTAATCCCGCCACCACAACGCACTGCATACTTCTCAAACTCTCTTAAAAGTGGTCGTGTTTTTCGCGTATCAAGTAGTTTCACCCCATACGGCTCAACCTTTGCCACAAACTTCGCCGTCAAAGTAGCAATAGAGGAGGCATGAAGTGCAATATCCAAAATAGAACGCTCCAAAGAGAGAATAGATTTGGAATCACCTGAGACAAACAGAAGTTTTTCACCTCTCTTAAAAGAGCCACCATCAACCACTTGCCAATCCACTTTCAAATTATACATCTTAGCAAGAGTTTCAATATACTCCCACCCTCCAAAAATACCATCACTCTTTGCAATAATATAAGCTCGAACCTCTTTTGAAGTAGAGATACGAGCAAAGAGGTCTCCTCTTCCTATATCTTCAGCCACCATTGACTCTATAAATTTATTTTTTAACACTTATATTTACCTTTTCTATTTTTGAAGTGTTATTTTATCAAATTATAGCGAAAAACCACCTCCTTTAGGTGGTGGATGAAAGTGGTAGATTTTAAGAAAAAACTTTAATAACAAAATTAAACATTCTATAATTTTTTTTTCGCTACAATAACCCTATGTGAGGTACTGCATACCTACGAAAACCAAGTAGTCGCAGTCTTCACAAAAAACTTAGTCTAGGCAGGTCATGTCGGACTATAAAAGCTTCCTCAATATCCTAACATTAGTTGAGAGTTCGGAAGAATCCATCTTCTTTAGGGGGTGGAGTTGTCAACGAAAAGAAATAATAGCATGAGTAGAAATGGGGTTAGCAACAGGTTTATTAGAGTTTTATCGAACGGTGTTAAAATATGGATTGGTGGAGCATAGCGGGCTCGAACCGCTGACCTCTTCGCTGCCAGCGAAGCGCTCTCCCAGCTGAGCTAATGCCCCACAACTGATGAGGTAAGAATTTTACTCTTTTTTATCTTTTAGTTTGATTATTTAGTAAAAGTTTTTTCAAGATAGGTGTGTGTCATTACTAATATATCTCATGAAGCCTGTTTGCCTTTTTCATCCATGCATGGAGTTCATCCCATGACTCATCTTCTATTAGCTTTTGGCAAAGGAGCATCTCAGTGTTGAAGCTTACTATTGATTCCAAAAGGT
>JALTGP010000200.1 GCA_027076905.1 Campylobacteraceae bacterium
TTTACTTATATTCGGTTGTTAAAGATCATTTTCAAAAACTTTGAACTCTTTGACTTAAACTCTAAGTCGTCCATCCGTTCTTGGACGCGTATTATAGACAAATTCACCTTGCTTGTCAAGGGGTTTTTGAAAAAAAATCAATAATTTTTAAAATTTATCTATTTTTCTTATTTTCTTATTTATATTTTAACTTTATATATTAATTTAGAACTAATCTTGTATTTTTCCCTTACTATATATAAGAGCCTTTGTGTATTTCTTTTATTATATCCTTCATTTCTCTATCTTCTACATTAATTATCTTATCTGCAATTTCTTTATAAAATTTTTCTCTATCTTTATAAAGTTTCTTTGCTTTTTTAGGTTCAGAGAAGAGTGGTCTCTTTTTTAATTTTGCTTTTGAGTTCTCCGCTGTGAGTAGACGATTGTAAATCCAATCATAAGAGGCATCTAATAAAATGACTGTTCCTAGCTTTTTAAGATTGTTCACTTTATAAAAACCACCTCCACAGGAGATAAAAGTGTGTTCAACAGAGGTCTCTATCCAGTTGGCACACTCTTGTTCTAAATTTCTAAAATATTTCTCACCCTTTTCCTTAAAGATATCTTTTATTTTTTTATTTGCTTTAGACTCTATTAGGTCATCTGTATCTATAATAAAAGAACCATACTTTTTACCATAAGCTCTTGCCGTTGTACCTTTACCTATTCCCATAAAACCAATGAGTATTATATTTTTTTTCATACTAAACAAAGTTATATCTATCAATAATTTTTTTAAGTCGTCTACGAAGTTTTTTCAATGCATCTTCTGAATCTTTACCCTCTGAAACCAAAGACTCAAACTCATCAAATTGAATCTTAGCCACCCAACCAATTCTATGATGTCGTTTAATTCCTACAAATCGTACCTCACCATAATGCTTATTTGCCATATCATATATTCTATCTATTCGTTCCTCTAATGTTTTAATTTTTTCTGCCATTTTTTTATCCTTTTATATTTTTTGTTTATTATATCTATAAACTCTCAATGTTTCCAACTACTCGACCGATTATTTTTATCTCTTCTGATAAAATATATTCAGGGGAGTAATTTTTATTATCTGAAATCAGCTCTATCATTCCATCAGCTCTTTGTCGAATGCGTTTGATAAAAAGTCCTGCATTAGTTGAAGCCACATAGATACCATCTTTTTTAATATTTGTCTGCGTTCTATCTATAAAAACTATAGAGCTATCTTGAAGTGTCGGCTCCATAGACTCTCCATCTACTGTAATAGCTTCTATCTCTTTGGTTCCTTCTGAAACTATATTTTTCATAATGGTGCTATCAATGGATAGTAGTTTGTAGTTCTCATCAAAGTTAAAAGCCCCACCTCCAGCACTGGCACGAACATCAGGAAAGTAACGAACTTGGAAATATTTATCTGTCTCTGAGGCTAACATATCAATCGCTTGATCAAAAAAGAGCCAATTGATACTCAGTTTTTTCATGGCACAAAACTCCATAATCTCCCTATATGGTATAGAGTTTCGTTTTTTCATCGTAGCAAAAGTGGCTTGTGGGATGGTTAATGCACTGGCAACATCTTTGTCAAATACCTTAACTCCTTCTTTTCCTTCTGAAATGATATCTTTTAATTTTTCAATAACAAGTCTTAAATCATCCATAAATACACTCCTTTAAAATCTTTTAAAAAAGTATATGACAAATTGATATATTTTTTACTTAAAGTTTCCTTTCTAAAGGAATGATAAAACCTGAACCTTGTCTCCAACCTCTTTAGAGATATCCTCTTCAGAAGTCACCAAAAGAGCTGTAGAACCTAACATATTAGTTAGAATTGCTGAAGTTCCCTGTTTTTTACCTCTGAAATCAACTGTGTAATTGCCATTTTCAAGCATTATATTACAGGCTGTAAACTCGGCTTTTTTATGACGCTTATTAAATGCTTCAAGAAGTGTTCCCTCTACAACCCTTAAACCACATTTTCCCTGTTGTAATTTTGCAATTAGAGGAACCAGATAGAGAAGTGCCGTCACCGTTGCCGAGTAGGCAAACCCTGGCAAGGCGATAATAAACTTATCCCCTTTTTTGGCTACCATGATATGTTGTCCTGGTTTAACCCGTACTCCTTTAAAAAGTACCTCACATCCAAGCTCCACAATCACATCTTTTACAAAATCAAAATCACCAACACTCACCCCACCTGTGGTTACCACTATATCACTTTGATCCAATCCTAACTCAACGCTTTCTAAAATACTCTCTTTATCATCACCAATACACCCAAGCTGTTGAGGCTCTCCATCATATTTTTTAATAATGGCTTCGAGAATATAGTTATTTGAACTACGAATTTGAGCATCAGAGGTCTGTTTTTCTCCCAGCTCCAAAAGCTCACTTCCTGTAGATAAAATTGCCACACGAGGCTTCTCATATACCAAAGGAGAGACAATATTGAGACTTGCCATTACCCCAATATCTGCAAAATCTATCTTGGTTCCTTTGGCGATAAGTTTCTGACCATCATGATAGTTTTCCCCTACTTCTCGTACCGAGAAACCACAAGGAACTGGCTCATTTATAATAATTTCATCCCCCTCAACGGTAACATTCTCTATGGGAATAAGCGTATCTGCTCCATCAGGCATTAGAGAGCCTGTAAAGGTTTTAATACATTTTCCATGCTCTACAGACTCTTTTAGCTCATCTCCTGCGGGATTGATACTTGAAATTAACAACCGTCCCAACTCTAAATCTTTATGTTTCACGGCATAACCATCCATCGCAGAGGTTAAAAAAGCAGGGGAGTTATGGTCGGTGATAATATCCTCTGCCAAAACATAACCTAAAGTATCTGTCAAATAGAGTTTTTTACTTTTATATCTTTCTATCTCTATCTCTTCTATAATTTTTATTGATTTATCAAAGTGCATAAATGCCATACTGTTCTCTTTTCCTTTTTTTATTTTTTATTATGAAAGTAATCCACTGCCACTCATTGGCGTACTTCTATCTTCTGCATAGATGCGTTTGCCATCAATAACATCATATTTCCAAATCGGTGCATTGGCTTTGAAGTCCTCAACAAACTCATCTATCAGCTCTAAAGCTACTCTTCGTTTTGGGGAGAAAACAGCCGAAATATACGAAGAGGTATGCACAGGAACATCTCCAATAGCGTGTGCCATCTTTACTTTTGCCCCCCTGCTCTCTGCTTTTTTAACCCATGAATCAAACCAACTCTGTAACACAGGCTCATAGATATCAAAACTAAGGGCTTCGATATTATCCTCTGCTCTAATTGTTCCCACAAAGGGAATATAGGCTCCATAGTTTGAGGCATTTTCCTCCTCTAGCCATCGATTAAAAATTTCTTTAACATCCAATGCTCCGTGATACAGCTCCATATCAACCACCACAAACAGGAGGCAAGATAGAGACTCTATCCCCACTATTTAAGACTTTATTTAAATCATTGGTCATCTCATCATTGACGGCTACGGCACACTTCTCTAGCCACGAGCTAACGGTCTCTATCTCTTGTAAAGCGTTTGCCACATCGGCTAAAGTTTTTGCTTCTATCTCTAACGTTTCCTGATTTATAGGTCCTAAAAATTCAACTTTTACCATCGTAAAATACCCTTTTTTTTCAAAATTCTATAGATTATAAAAGTTGTTTGATATAATGATGCTTAAATTTAACACATAGGTGAATTACTGTGATATTTGGCTCGATAAGCTACCTAAACCTCTTACCATTTCAACTTTTTTTAAAGAAATACCTACAACACTCTGCTACAAAAATGGCATTTAACTATAAACGTGATGTACCAAGTAAAATTAATACCGCCCTCAAAAAACGCCATATCAATGCAGGATTTATCTCTAGTATTGAGTCTCCACGTTACAACTGTACCGATTTAGGAATTATTGCAACTAAAAACGTCTATAGTGTATTTGTGATTAAAGGAGAGGATAAAACCGATAAAGAGTCAGCCACTTCAAACCGATTGGCAAAAGTATTAAACTTACAAGGCGAAGTGATTATTGGAGACAAAGCACTTACCCATTATCTTAATGGTGGCGAAGGGGTAGATTTGGCAACTGCATGGTATAACAAAACATCTCTTCCCTTCATTTTTGGACGACTCTGTTTTAACTGTTATGGGAAAGAGATTAAAAAACTATCAAAAGCTTTTATCAAAACCCCCATCAAAATTCCACAATACATATTAAAAAAAGAGGCAAAAAAAAGAGGCATCACCCCCAAACAACTTTTATGGTATCTTCAACATATCCAATATAAAATGGATTATAAAGTCAAAAAATCCTTAAAAATATTTTTGAGAGAGGCAAAAAAGAGTAACATTAAAAACTAATAACCCGTGTTCCCTCTTCGAATACTTTCTTAAAAATTTGTGGAGAGATTACTATCTTGATACCCTTAATAAACTCTTCTTCATCCAAAGCCATCTCTTCAGTATTTGCTGAACATAGCTGTACGGTTGCTCCACTTTTAATCGCTGATTGAAGAAGCTCTCTGGGTGTCTTATCTTTTGCAAGGTAGATATTTTGTCTCCCCTCTAGCAATGCATATTTAATCGCATTTGCACCAAGAACAATTGTTACATTTGCTCCCTGTTTTGTACCACTTAGTGCCATCCCCAAACCCATTCCTACTTGTTGTAAATCTTTACTATTAACAAAGATTACCAAATTTTTTCCTGAGAGTGTTTTCCTCTTTTTTGTACTACTTTTACTACTATTTTTATCCACAGAGACCTTGCTATCCCCATAAGCGTTCGTAAATAGCATAGCAATAATCAAAACAAAACTTTTAAACATAATTATTCCTTAATATAAATTATAAAAAATTATATACTTTTCTTATCTATATAGGCTTAATTGTTTCGAAGTCTCTTTTTCTCATCTCGTATCTTTCTATTTAAACCATCAATTTGTGACACCAAACTCTCTGCTGACTATTCAACTTTGATTTGTAATTTGTACCATAACAGTTATCATCTGCACCTCTATAAGCTCCATCGCCTTTAATGCTCTACTCTAAGAGACTCTTCAATAGTTTTTTCGCTAATCTGTGGCAAATCTTCATGAAAATTTTTATTGGTAACATGGAAAAAAGCCCCAATTTTAGTAGTCCAAATAAGAACATTTATAATATATGCCGAAAGCTATTCTATTTCAGGTAAAGCTTTTAAAAAAGTCTGTAAATTCATAATATAGCTCATGTTAAGTCATAATATGATACCATATATAAATAGGATTTATAATGTATTTTAAACGAAATATTACTTTTTCCAGATTTTCTAATTATAACATTTAAAAAGTCCAAGTTTCAGATAGACCAAGAGAATGAGATTTTGTATCTTTCTTGGAAAGATAATTGAAATTAAAAGGAAAGCCTAATTTTAATATAATATATTACTTTTAATTAAAATAAAGGATAAGTTATGTTCTCATTATTGTTTTTATCTAAAAATCAAAGACTTATAAAAAAATGGAAAAAAGAGCATGAAAGAATTGTACTTTTAGCACATAAAGTAATAGCTGAGTATTCAAAAAATAATCATAAAAAAGCTAAGAAAATTTTAATCTCATTAAATAATTTAGCTATCGACCATATTATAGATGAAGACCTCAAATTTTATAAACTTCTAAATGGCGAACAGCGTATTTTACCAGAGAGAAGAGCCTCTATAGAAGATTTTATTGATACCTTTAAAGATATAAAAATAGAGTTAATGTCTTTTCTCACTAAATATACACGTAAAGATAGCATACTTGATGATAAGTTTTTTCAAAAATTTAATGAATTAGCAGAAGTTCTTATTGAACGTATTAAATATGAAGAGAAAAATATTTATGCCATACTTGATATATCAAAAGAGAAAGAGAAGTGGAATAAGATTAAACACCATATATCATAGAAATTTTTTCTATAGCTACTCTTTGCAAGGCGAGATAAAATGAAAGCTTAGCTCATCAAAAAGCCCCTTATCGCTATCTTATTCCCATCATCTTGGTGGGAATATATACAAGAATATGCATTGTAAATTAAGTATTAATTCCCACAGATACCGTCAATGAAATAAAATCGAACCTACAAATTCAGGATCGTGATAAAAGAGCTTGATGTTCTAAAACCATGACTTGGAAAGGGATAAAGCCTATTGTTCATCTTTGTCAAAAGGTATATGAAAATGGAGTCACACTTACGCATAAGGAATGCAAATTAAATAAATGCCAATTTTCATAGGTAAATAAACGAATAGATTTAGCTATAGTTTGACGCAGGACTACTCCCCGTAATTCAAGGAAAATTAGAGTTAAAGATATTTGTTTAGTTGCCTTTGAAATTTGGTAGTTATTTAATTTGTATTCCTAAGGAGATGGAACCTTATGAAAAGAGGATTATTCGCTCTAGTTTATTACCTAAAACGGACTGATAATTAGCCTCCAATTACTCCCCACCCTACTTCACAGTAACGCAGTTATTTTCAGCTACAAGGTTTATGGTTTACCTTGGTAAGGACTTACACCTTACTGGTTGAACGCCTTCGAGGGCGTACCACTCCTCCCATCGCTCCTGCGTGGGAGTGTATACAAGAATATCAAAATTAAATATTACTGTTACTCTTATATGCATTCCCACCGAAGACGGCAATGCCATTGAAATAAGGAATTAATTCCCAAATATAGCGAGGCTGAAGCCGTCGGTTCCGTATATGCAAGTCGTATTTTCGGAATCGGCGTGTTTACACCCGAACTATAAATTGGTCAAAAAAAGCTTATTTCATTGGCATTGCCGAAGACGGATGGGAACGAACTAAAAAATTACCAGAAAATACTATCTCCAATAGATATAAATTGGGGTATATACTTCTTCGGGGATAAGATAATATTAAAAACTAAAACTCTTTGGATTGTCTCAGTTGACTATTTTATAGGATTTAGTTTCTTGATTTAGTGCCATTTACGGCAGTGGTGATGAGTTTAAGAGTTTAATAATTCTCACCATATAACCATAATTAATATTAATTATAATCATTAATCTAATATATATAGATACTTTATAGTATAAAAATGATAAAATTTTTTTGTTTTAAATCAATTTTTAAAAGGGTAGAAAATGAGAAGAAGAGTAGCTATATTAAGTGTAACAACACTTATACTAATTGGATGTGGAAGCAGTTCTAATGACAGCTGTAATAAATCAGAAACTGAAGTATCTGGAGGAACAGTAACAAAATTTGAGACAAAAGAGATGCTAGGGAAGAGCCTATTTTTTGACCAAAACTTATCACTAACTAGAAGCACCTCCTGTGCAACCTGTCACGACCCAGAGCATGGATTTGTAGATGCACGATATACAGTAGAAGGAGACAATAACCCTATTAATGGAGCATTATCAGTAGGAGATGATGGAACATCTTTAGGAGGAAGAAATGCACCAACAGCTGCTTATGCCAAATTCTCTCCAGCCTTTGACCCAGCAGAGATAAAAGGTGGACAGTTCCATGATGGACGTGCTGCTACACTTAAAGACCAAGCGATGGGACCTCCACTTGATGGGGCTGAGATGATGATGCCAAATAGAGAGTTAGTAGTTGAGAGACTTCAAGAAAATCCTAAATATGTTGCCTCATTTAAAGCACTCTATGGAGAGACTGTATTTGAAGACACAAACGCCTCTTTTGAAGCGATGGCAGAGGCGATTTCTGAATTTGAAAAAACAGATGAGTTTGCACCATTTGACTCCAAATATGATAAGTATGTCGCCTGTATAGATGGAGGAAAAGAAGCCTCCATCTGTCTAAGTGATGGGAAATGGTCTGATAGTGCAAAACTAGGGATGGAGCTATTCTTCGATAAAAATCAGACTAGCTGTACAATGTGTCACCAACTTAAAGATGAATCAGGTGTGGCAGGTGAGACATTTACAACCTATGAATATGATAATATTGGTACACCTAAAAATTTAGTAGCACTTCAAGCAAGAGCTGATTTGGGATTAGCAGATGCAAATGCTACCGACCATGGTGTATTTGGACTAGATACAGTTACCGATACATCTAAAGATGGAGCTGTAAAAATTCCAACTTTAAGAAATATCGCTATTACTGCACCATATATGCACAATGGTGTCTTCCAAAAACTTAGTACGGTGTTGAAGTTTTATAACCATATGGGAGATGGAGGAACAGGAGCTAGAGAGCCTAACAATCCTGAAACCAATCAACCGTGGGGAGAGCCTGATGTTAGCACATCTATTAATACTGAAGAGCTAATATTCCCTAAACTTGATGATACAAAACTTGAAGCACTTGAAGCATTTTTCGAGACATTAACTGATGAGAAATATGAGCATCTCTTGAAAAAATAAGCTCTAAAGAGATGATAACTTCACATCATCTCTATTTAAATCTATCTTGTTTTACTACTTACACCTATTATGATATTTGCAAAAGTTAACTATGCTAAAGTTGAACAATATGAGAATATTATTTTAAAAACAGTCAAAAAAATCAAATCATCATAATATTTATATTAAACCAATGATTTAATTTTTCTATCACACTTAGACTCATTTCAAACGGTCAATACACACATATGCTTTCCTCTTCCTAGTCTGCTCTAGCTGATTTAGTATCTAAGTTTATCCCTTGTATCGCTACTATGAGGACTCTGACTCCTGTAGATTGTCACTTCAATCTACAGGGTCTCCCCTCTTTTCTCATTCAATCTTCATATCATTCCATCCCCAAACATACCATACAATCTAATAATCGCTTTATCCACCACAACAGCGTTATTAGTGTTTTCCAAACTTCGCCATGAAACGGTAGGTTCGTCATTGTATAACACCGAAACGGGTTCGTCATCCTACGGACTGATAATTAGCCTCCAATTACTCCCCACCCTACTTCACAGTAACGCAGTTATTTTCAGCTACAAGGTTTATGGTTTACCTTGGTAAGGACTTACACCTTAGGAATGCAAATTAAATAAATGCCAGTTTTCATAGGTAAATAAACGAATAGATTTAGCTATAGTTTGACGCAGGACTACTCCCCGTAATTCAAGGAAAATTAGAGTTAAAGATATTTGTTTAGTTGCCTTTGAAATTTGGTAGTTAT
>JALTGP010000201.1 GCA_027076905.1 Campylobacteraceae bacterium
GTGGTAGTAAGAGAGGGACTCGAACCCTCGACCTCCGGCTTATGAGACCAGCGCTCTAACCGGCTGAGCTACCTTACCACACGTTTGTTTTGAAGTGGCGAAATTTTAGCCAAAAGCGTCTTATATGTCAAGCTTTTTATTGATTTTTTCTATTTAATTTTATTTTTCAATAAAGTTTAGCTATAAAGACTAAAGTTTATTGATTTAAATTGCATAATATATTGACTTTTATAGAAAAATATATTACTATTGCAAAAAATTACTAAATTAAGGAGTACCAATGTCATTTCAACCATTAGGTAATCGTGTTCTTATTTTAAGAGAAGAGCAGACAAATACAACAGCATCGGGAATTATTATCCCAGATAGTGCAAAAGAGAAACCTCTACAAGGTAAAGTTATCGCCGTAGGTAAAGATGCCATTGAGGTAGGTATTACCGAGGGGGACACTGTTGTGTTTCCCAAATTTGGTGGTTCAGAGATTTCAATCAATGGAACAGAGTATCTTATTATGAGTAGTGATGATATTTTAGGGGTGATGAACTAATGGCAAAAGAGATATTTTTTTCAGACAAAGCTAGAAGTGGACTCTTTGCAGGTGTTAGTAAACTCGCAGACGCAGTAAAAGTAACCATGGGTCCTCGTGGGCGAAATGTGCTTATTCAGCGTTCATATGGTGCACCTCATATTACCAAAGATGGTGTCTCTGTGGCTCGTGAGATTGAGCTTAGTGATACATTGGAAAATATGGGAGCTCAACTGGTTAAAGAGGTGGCTTCAAACACGGCTGATGAGGCAGGTGATGGAACTACTACTGCTACTGTTTTGGCTCATGCTATCTTTAAAGAGGGTCTACGAAACGTAACAGCAGGAGCAAATCCAATTGAGATTAAGCGTGGTATGGACAAAGCTTGTACTCTAATTATCGAAGAGCTAAAGGCAATGAGCCAAGAGGTTCAAGATAAAAAAGAGATTGCACAGGTGGCAACTATCTCGGCTAATTCTGATGAGACCATTGGTAATCTAATCGCTGAAGCAATGGAGCAAGTGGGTAAAGATGGGGTAATTACCGTAGAAGAGGCAAAAGGGATTGAAGATGAACTTGAAGTGGTTGAAGGTATGCAGTTTGACCGTGGATATCTCTCTCCTTACTTTGTGACCAACTCAGAGAAGATGACGTGTGAGCTTGAGAATCCATTACTTCTTTTGACTGATAGCAAAATCACCTCTCTAAAAGACCTTGTACCTATCTTAGAGCAGATTCAACAGACAGGACGACCACTTCTGATTATCGCTGATGATTTAGAAGGTGAAGCGTTGGCTACGTTGGTTCTCAATAAGCTTAAAGGTGTTCTAAATATTACAGCTGTTAAAGCCCCAGGGTTTGGTGACAGAAAAAAAGCGATGCTTAATGATATTGCAATTTTAACAGGTGCGACACTTATTACTGATGAGCTTGGTCTTACGCTTGAAAAAGCAACACTAGCAGAGCTTGGTCAATGTAGTAAAGTAGTAATTGACAAAGATAATACAGTGGTGGTTGATGGAAAAGGTAGTCCTGAGAGTGTTGAGGCTAGAGTCAACGAAATCAAAGGTCAAATGGAGACAACTACCAGCGAGTACGACAAAGAGAAGCTTCAAGAGCGTTTGGCTAAACTCTCTGGTGGTGTGGCTGTGATTAAAGTAGGTGCTGCGACTGAGACTGAAATGAAAGAGAAAAAAGACAGAGTTGACGATGCCCTATCGGCGACCAAAGCTGCGGTGGATGAAGGTATTGTTATTGGTGGTGGTGCTGCGTTGATTAAAGCAGGTGCTAAAGTTGATATTGAGCTTAGTGATGACCAACAGATTGGTGCAGATATTATCCTCCGAGCTATTCAAGCTCCAATGAAGCAAATTGCTATCAATGCTGGGTATGATGCAGGTGTGGTAGTAGACAGAGTGATGTCAAATAATGATATCCACACAGGTTTTAACGCTGCAACTGGAGAGTATGTAAATATGCTAGAAGCTGGGATTGTAGACCCACTAAAAGTAGCTCGTGTTGCTCTACTTAATGCAACTTCTGTATCTAGCCTACTTCTTACCACTGAAGCGACTGTTTCAGATGTAAAAGAGGAGCCTAGTGCTGTGCCAAACATACCACAAATGCCTGACATGGGTGGTATGGGAGGGATGATGTAATCTCATCATTCTTTTAACTTCACGACCTTATGCTATAATCCTTAAATTTTAAATAATTCAAGGATTATGTTATGTCAAAAACCTCAAAAAACATATTAAAAACTATTGTTTTTTTCACTTCTATTTTTATTATTAATGGTTGTATGCCAAAAAATTCTGATGGAACATACACCTCTACTTATAGCTATCACCCGTATAATAAGAATCCTCCATCAAATAATCACCATCGTCCCCAATCAAACCGACCACCTACAATTATAGATGAACAGCCGTGGATACAGAGTAATGCCACCTCATCCAAAGCAAAAAATATTCTAAACTTTGCCATTGCACAGATGGGGAAAAGATACAAATGGGCAGCTACAGGACCTGATATGTTTGACTGTTCGGGATTTACTATCTTTGTTTACAAAAAGAATGGTATCTCGCTTCCTAGAACAGCCCAAGCACAATCAGAGGTAGGAGAGAGAATAGATTATCAAGGTTTAAAAGAGGGTGATTTGATATTTTTTAGGTCACCTAGAAGTTCAAAAATCAGCCACACGGGTATCTATTTGGGTAAAAATCAGTTTATCCATGCTAGTTCCGCTAAGAAAAAGGTTATTAGAAGCAGATTAGACACTGGATACTATCGAGAAAATTTCCAGTGGGGAAAACGTTTTTTTAAGTAAAACTTCACTATAATTGCAAAACTTTTTTAAAGGGCTGTTTTTGCTCTCTTTAAAAACATTAATTATTTTGAATACAAAGGGTATAACATGGCACGAAGATGTGATGTAACAGGAAAAGGTCCATTGGTTGGAAACAATGTATCTCATGCAAACAACAAGACAAAAAGAAGACAACTACCAAATCTTCGTTCAGTAAAAATTACACTTGAAGATGGAACAACTAAGAGAATTAAAGTTGCTGCATCAACACTTAGAACCATGAAGAAAAAAGCTGCCGAGGCTACGGCTGAAACTACTGAGGCATAAGCCACAGTTTAAAAACTATTTTGGCTTCTCAAAATAGATTCAAAAAGTTTCTCGGCTGGAGAGAGACTATCAAACCACATATAACTCTTGGTGATGAGTTATATGTACTCTTAGCACCTTTTAGACTTCCCCTTATTTTAACTGTTCTGACCATGTTCTTAGGAACAATTGGCTATATGATTATTGATGATATGAAGTTTATAGATGCACTCTATCAGGCGGGAATAACTTTTACCACCGTTGGATTTGGAGAGATGGCACCCATCTCTGATGCGGGTCGTATCTTTACCATCTCTTTAATTATTTTTGGTTTTTTGGTCTTTTCTGTGGCAATTGGTATTATTGTGGAGGTATTAAACAAAGGTGCATTACAAAAAGTTATCAAGGAGAGAAGTATGTTATATGATATTGCACGACTCAAACAGCACTATGTTATATGTTATCACAATGAGTTTACTATTCAAGTGACCAAACATCTACGAGAGAGTCATATTCCATTTGTGGTGATTGACCCTAATGAAGATTTAGATAAGATTGCCATAAAATACCAATATCCTTACTATGTAGAGAGTGAACCACATACCGAAGAGGCGATATTAAAATCTCACCTCTCCTCAGCAAAAGGGATTATTACCTTGGCAGATAATATTGCAGATAATATTGCCACCATTGCCTCAGTACGACTCTATGAAAAAGAGATAGGAAGACGACGTCCTTTTTTAATTATCTCCAATGCTCACTCAATGAGTGATGAAGAGAAGCTAAAAAAACTGGGAGCAAATAAAGTGGTTACCCCCACAAGTATTATGGCTCAACGGATTAATGCGATGGCAATTCGACCCGATATGGAAAATCTTCTCCAAGAGTTTCTCTATAAACAAGATACCCCCCTTGATATGGAAGAGGCAAAAGTGGGTAAAACGTCATGGTTAACACTACGAAAGATAAAAGAGGCAAACTTTAGAGAGATTGCCAATGTTACCATCATTGGGATAAGATATAAAAATGGGAAGTTTATCCCCATGCCAAAAGGGGAAACACTCATCACCGCAGAGAGCAGACTTCTGCTTATAGGTTCTGGTGAGGGGATACGAAGAACAAAAAGATTAATAAGAAAAACAACACAACCAGAGGAGATGAAAAATGTTTAATCTATTTTCAATAAAAGGTGGCATCTCAAATGTCAAAGGATTCTACTGTGACGGTGTCAATGTAGGAATGAAAACTAACCCTGCCAATTCAGGAAATATCGATATTGATGGGGATGTTGCTTTTATCCGTTCAGAAGTATTATGTGATGTATCGGCACGGTTTACCACCAACAAGTTTCAAGCTGCACCCATCAAACATTATCAAAACTATCCAGATGGGTTTAAAACCAATTTTCTACTCATGAACGCAAAAAATGCTAATGCGATGACGGGAGAGAGAGGGCTAGAGGATATCAACAGTATCTTTGAAGAGCTTGGAACACATCTACCAATACATAACCCCATTATGTCCTCAACAGGAGTGATAGGCTATCGACTTAATCAAAAGAAGATAACTTCTGCTTTTGATAAGTTTAATTTTGATGGAAAAGAGTCAGAGAAAACCGCCCGTGCTATTATGACCACAGATGCGTTTAAAAAAGAGCTATGTTTCAAAGTTGACCTTGATGATGGTGGCTCATTTCATATCTCTGCTATTGCCAAAGGAGCAGGAATGATAAACCCTGCTATGGCAACCATGCTCTGTTTTATCACTACTGATGCTAATGTTCCAAAAGAGGATATGGAGAAGCTTCTAGCTGGTGCAACGGAGCAGTCGTTTAATAGAATATCTGTTGATGGTGATACCTCTACCAATGATACCGTGATGCTTTTAGCCAACAAACTATCTAATTGCTATAATAAAGAGGCATTTAGAGAAGCCCTTAATAAAATAACCTTTGAACTCGCCATGATGATACTTCGTGACGGAGAGGGAGCTAATAAACTGGTAGCCTTTGAGGTAAAAGGGGCAAAAAATAGCCAAGAGGCACAACGAGCCAGTATGGCTCTTAGCAACTCTCTTTTGGTCAAAACTGCTCTATTTGGAGAAGACCCAAATTGGGGACGTATCGCTTCGACTATTGGTGCAAGTGGTATTCACTGTGATGATACCAAGCTTACTATTCATTATGATAATTTGCTTATCTACTCTCATGAACAGAGAGAATTAGACAACGAACGAGAGGATAAAGCCTACGAAATCATGAGAAATGATAGTTTTCGTATCATCTGTGATATCGGCTTGGGTGATGGGGAGTTTACCTCTTATGGGTGTGATTTAAGTTATGAATATGTCAAGATTAATGCAGAGTATCGAACATAAAAGAGTAGATGATGACTTTTCTCTATTTAGTAGATTATCGCAAAATTAAATACTTTTTAGACATTACCTGCTATAAAATAGGCAAACGCGACAATCAGGGTTCGGATTAAATATATTTTATTCATAAAAGAATTGTACCCTAATGAAAACAGAGTATTATTAACATATAAATACTCTTCTACGCAATATACATAAACTGCGACAAAAAGATAATCGTCAAGACAAAAACAAATGGAAGAGTATGCCCTTTAAAGACAAATGGTTGAATTTTAAAGTAAACCTGCAATCCACCTCTTAGACCCAACCATATTCCTAAAAATGCCTTGAGTGATAACAACATCTGAAAACTACTCAATCCTGCATCATTCACCTCTCCAAATACTTGTGTAATGAGGTAGAGACCCGTAAGAACAGCCACAATAAGACTTGGTGGTACAACTTTTCTCACAAATATCATAAATGACTCTCTCGCCTTGGTATGTGCCTCTTGGTCTAGGGAGCGTGGCATCTTATTTAAAAAAAGGTTATCTGTTATCAGAAATCCTCCATAGATAAATGCAGCAAAAAGGTGAATGGTCTTAATTAGTATAAATGTCATGTAATAACCTTGTCAAAAAATTTCATTCTTATTATACTAAAAAGAGCAAAAACAACCTTTGATATCTATCACTTTAAGCAAAATTAGTAACAAATATGAAATAAAGAATCATAATAAACAGTGACTATTTTTTCTTATCTCGTTATAATTTTTTCCTCTGAGAATAGAATAAGTATGAAATATGAAATAGCGAAATCAAATAAACGAAAACTATATTTTAGCTATTTAATTTTAACTATATCAACTATATTTTTTATTTAAAATAATTAATATATTTTTCTATAGAGTACGTAAAATAGACCAAATTGGTACTAAATATGAAATTTGGAATTATAAAAAACAAGAATTATTTCTTGATACTTTTTAAAAGATAAATATAGCCTATTTTTTTAATATTATAAATTATTTTAACTTCTTAATAAAACTTTTATATTATAATTGTTCATACATAACTTAATATAATTTTAATTAAAGGATATAGTTTTGAAAAATAAAGTTAACTATAAAAAAAATATCGATTATCTTGACACACTACTTATATCGCTTGTACTCTCTGTTGTGACTGTTCCATTTTTCTGGTTCCTCTCTCAAGAGTCTATAGGCTGGGTTGTAAGCTGTACTATTCTATGGGCAGCTGGTGTTTTTGCTATTTTTCATCCATTTGTACGATATATATTTCCAATGATGTTGACAAAAGTTGGGACATTTGTTCTCTCTTCAATATTGGCAATTGTTACCATTCTGATAAATCTCAATATTCTATTTTTTATCTTGCCATCCGATGATATAGAGTTAATATTTAACAATAACCTATTTAGAAGCTCTTTGGCTTCTAGTGCGATGTTTATATGGTTCTATATATTAATATCAGGAACCATAGTTAGTAGCCTATCGCTAAGAGTAGGAACAATTATTAAGACACAGCAAAGATTGATGCATAAACTTAAAATAACACCACTATTTTGGTACAATCTAGTTAAACACTATAGCGAACTACTTTTGATTTTTATCTTACCTGTTGCACTGCTTTTCTGGACAGAACTAACTTTTAGTACAAGGGTTCTTTTATCTGTTATCTCTATAAGTGTGGGTGTCACTATTTTTATACAAAGTTTAAAGATAGAACTTTTATTTCGAAAAGTCTCTACTTCTATTGCTGTCTTACTTATGGTGATGGTGATTAACATCTCATTTGTAAGTATATTTGGTGTAAATACTATACCATCGAATAACGTAAAAGTACGTATGGCAGGAGATACAGTGCGTCATGAACAACAGTCGGTTTTAGTTAAACACCCCAATTATCAAATTACAAGTTCAAAACTAAACAACAAGGCCTCACTCTATAAAATAGTATCCTCTATCCCACAAATAGGTCTACATATTGGTTATCGCATCGCTACGGTTCCCAATGAGATCATTGTGGTAAAAGCAACCCAAGACCACTATGCAGTAGAGAATCAATACCAAGAGAGGCTATTTACCATTCAAAGATAAAAGAGTAAATTATGATATAATTCCTAAAAAGAATTACTGTGACCTATTTTAAAGACCTTAACCTCCCCTCTAACTTACTAAATAACCTAGATTCGCTCGGCTATACAAAAATGACCCCGATTCAAAAAATTTCACTACCTCATATCTTAAATCAAAAAGATATTATTGCCAAAGCAAAAACAGGTTCAGGAAAAACATTGGCGTTCTCTTTGCCCCTTGTACAGCATATCAAAGCAAAACAGCAACACCCCCAAGCACTAATTATCACCCCCACCAGAGAACTTGCTGAACAGATTGCCACAGAGATTAAACGTATCGCCCGTTATAAGCCTGATGTCAAGGTAGTTACACTCTATGGGGGAACTTCACTCACACGACAAGTAGAATCTTTACAAAAAGGTGCTGACATTATTGTGGGAACTCCTGGGCGACTGCTAGACCACTTCTCACGAGAGAGCTTTGAACTAGAAGAGATAAAAACACTTATACTTGACGAGGCTGACCGTATGCTTGATATGGGATTTGCTGAAGATATATTAAAACTAGTCTCTAATCTTCCTAAAAAGAGACAAACCCTGCTCTTTTCAGCGACCTATCCTGATGACATCTCAAAGCTAAGTGAAAAGGTTTTAACCGATGCGATTAGAGTTGAACTAGAGGAGCAAGAGCAAACATTAAAAATTCAAGAACATGCTTTTTATGTAGATAACAAAGAGAAAGCTCTTATTACGACTCTGCAATCTTTTCAACCAAATTTAGCCATTATCTTCTGTAATACAAAAGTAAAAACCACCGAAGTCTCTGATATGCTCAATGATAAAGGATTTGATGTCGCAACCCTCAATGGTGACTTAGAGCAGTACCAACGCCAAGAGATGATGCTACAGTTTGCCAATGGCTCTTTACCTATACTTGTCGCCACTGATTTGGCTTCACGAGGGTTAGATATAGAGAGTGTGGAGCTTATAATTAACTATGACTTTCCTCATAAAGAAGAGGAGTACACTCACCGTATAGGACGAACAGGAAGAGCAGATAAAGAAGGCATAGCAGTGAGCCTCTGTAATGAGTATGAGAAGAGAAAAATAGATGAGATACATCCTACCCTCAAACTAAAAGATATCAAAGAGCTAAAGGTCAACAAAAACTTTTATATGCAAGGTGAAGTAAACACTCTATGCATCGACGGAGGAAAAAAGAAAAAACTAAGAGCAGGAGATATCTTAGGAACACTCTGTAAAGATATCGGGCTTAATGTCAAAGATATTGGAAAAATCAATGTATTAAATACCCACTCGTATGTGGCAATCAATAAAAATGTTATTGAGAAAGCATTTAATGGATTAAAAAATGGGAAGATTAAAAAGCGTAAGTTTCGGGTTTGGTGGCTTTAGGCTCTATGCTATATCTTAACGAACTAAAGCAACTCCAAGAGTCTAAAAACCTTCTAGCATTTTCAGCAGGAGTTGACTCCTCTGCTCTATTTTTTTTACTTTTAGAGAGTAAGATTGTATTTGATATAGCTCTAATAAACTATGGAATACGTGAGCAGAGTATAGAAGAGGAGAGATATGCTATTGATTTAGGTAAAAAATATAATCTGAAAGTTTATACCAAAAAAGCACCACTATTTCAGAATAATTTTGAGAAAAATGCGAGAGATTTTCGATACACTTTTTTTGATACTCTTATGCAAGAGAACCATTATGATAATCTTATCACTGCACATCAGCTCAACGACCAACTAGAGTGGCTCTTAATGCGTCTTAGCAAGGGTTCAGGGGCAAGTGAACTCATAGGATTAACTAGCCTCTCAAAACGCCAAGAGTATACGCTTATTCGCCCTATTTTACATCATTCCAAAGAGGAGCTGTTAAATTATTTAAAAAATAATAATTTTAGATATTTTATTGATGAGAGTAACTATAGTCAAAAGTATGAACGGAACTATTTTAGAGAAAATTTTTCAGATAAATTAATTCAAAAATATAGAAAAGGTATTCAAAAAAGCTTTGAGTATATGCAAGAGGATAAAGAAATTTTGATGCAAGGTTATCAAGAGGTTTTTCACCATAAAGAGCTTTATATTTTAAAAATAGACCATCAAGATATAAAAATTCGTGTGGTGGATAAGTATCTAAAAAAACTGGGGTATCTTTTATCCTCAGGACAGAGGGCTGAAATAAAACATAGTAACTCTATTGTTGTCGCAGGATTATGGGGAATAGAGATGAAAAACGAATATATATATATCGCTCCATACATCACAGAAGCAATGCCCAAGAGATATAAAGAGCAGTGCCGTATTGCAAAAGTCCCTTCAAAAACAAGAGGGTATCTTTATATAGAAAAAATCAACCCTAAATTATTATTAATAGGGTTTTAGCACCATTTTAACACTCATTGAATCGTTAACTTCTTTAAAGAGAAGGTTGTCTTCTAAAGCAATGGCATAATCAAGTGAGATTTTTTTAAGAAATGCATTAAATACCTGTATCTGACTCTTCTCCATTACCATCTCAACCTCATAGGCATTATTAGCAATGGAATTAACCTCAACGCTAGAAAAGTATCTCTGGGCATCTTTTTTAAATACAGCAATATGAAATTTTTTTGCCTCAAAATGAACCCCCTCTCTTTTGTCTAAAACCTGAAGCTCTTGTACTTTTTTATCATATATCTTCTGCTTTTTATAAAAAGAAACCATTGTTGGTATCACCCACAAAAGAAGGATTAAGAGTGCTACTAGAAACCAAACTTTTGATATTAGAGATATATTTTTAATTTTATTCATTATATTTTCCCTCTCTTATTTCGACTTAAAAGTAAACTCTGTCATAAAGTTTTCCAACGGTTTAATATCAAATTTTCCATTGGCATAGACCTCATTCAAGCTATTTTTTAGAGGTTCAATACCCCAAACTATGCCTTTAATATCAATCTTTTTTGTAGAGAGTATCGCTTTTTTAAGTTCAGCATTTTTCCCCATTGCCAAAAAAACATTATCTGAAATTTTTGCCAATGCCAGATTGGTATGTTGTGCTACAATCTGTGAATCTTTAATAGAGAGCTTGTTTGAAATCTCTTCATTTTGAAGATAAAAAAATCCTCCCATTGCAAACACAGCTAAAATAGGTAATGTCGAGGTCAAAGAGCGTGTCATAAAACTTCCCTCTTCTGAAGGAGAGCTAGAAAATATCCCTCTCACCGTCTCTAAAAGACCCTTTTTCTCATCGTTTACGAGTTTAATATCATCCAATTTCTCATCAAGAATATGTTTTCTCTTAAACTCATCTTGCTTTTCACTCTTCTTTGACTCTGCAATCTCTTTGATAGACTCAATCTTCTTCAAAGTTTTAATGTAAGAGTTTTTTACTTTTTCATCACTACTTGACATATCATGAAGAAGATTATGAATACTATTCTGTGTCAATTCAATATGCAAAGATAACTCTTCACGAAGTACTTTTAACAGTTTAGGAGACTCATCCGAGACCAGCATATCAAGGTGGTCAGCAAAATTGTATGATATTTTATAATAGGCCTGCATACTTTTATAGACACGATCTGCAATCTGTTTCTCTGTCAATCCTCTTGTCCCGATTATCCAACTTTGATGAATTTTATCAGAGGTAGCAAACATCATAAAAAGTTTTCTATCAAAATAACCAATAAGCAGTTTTAATTCATCAGTTAAACCATCTTTGTACTGTTGATACAAAATAGCAAAAGGGGAGAAGTAAAGCGTAGTAGGGATACTCCCCACATCAATTTTATCTTGAATAACAAAATTGTGTGGAAATATCTCTGCTGAAGCTCTATTTCTATCATGCTCTTTATGAATTGATTGATTAGCAATCAACGAGATAGAGACCACTTGATTGTTGGGAAACTCTGTCTGCAATGACTTAATTCTCTCTATAAACTTCTCTTTCTCACTCTCATGAAACTGTTCAATCTCTTTTGAGATAAAACCATCATTTGTCTGAATAGCATAGTTTAAAAAGTAAAACTCTCTCTCTTTATAATGGGTTATAGTTATATATTTTTGTTGATTACTCACACTATTTCTCCTATGTTATAAATTCTTTTAATTTTTTATTGTTTAGTTTAGTATAAATTTATGTAGAAACTATGCTATTCTCTTTCTAAAAAGTAAACCTACAGCACTTAGTTTCTTTAAAAATGGTTCGTGCTTAATATTTTCTTTTAAACCAATCATATGTTATTATAACCATTTTTAAATAATTAACTGCTTATGTTTTTTTTTATTTATGTTTTTTTTTATTATAACAATATTCACGCTTAAATTAACTGTCTAAATCATTAAAAGAATATTAGGTTTAATCTTAAATATTGCTTTAATTATTAAATTAAATTTATATTTTGTAATTTTAAAGTGTATGCTTGTTCATTAGTAATTGAAGATGTTTTTTTGCCTCTATTCTATCCATATCACGAAGGTCTATAACTTGATGATATATCTCCAGAGTAGCAAATGGTTTAGGAATAGTGAAACTGTCCCAACTTTTTAATCTCCAGTATCTACTGGCTCGATAATTTACTACCATAATAGGAAGCTTTGAACGCAGTGCTAACGCAACAGCTCCATCACTCATACTGTGCTGAGGACCTCGTGGACCATCAGGAGTTATCATAATACTCTCTTGGTCTCTTATTGCCTTTATCGCATTTATCAAAACTGACTTAGCTCCTCGTTTAGAGGAACCTCGTAGGGCTTTTATATTAAAAAACTTCAATGTTTTTGCAATAATCTCACCATTATAGTGCTGAGAGATAATAGCTGAGGTGGGAAGGTTTTTTCTAAGTTTTTTATAGACTTGCGGAGAGATAAGTAGCTCTCCATGCCATGTCACCGCAATACACTGTTCAAGGATGGGTTCATCAATAAAATGGTATTTTTTTCGGTAACTAAACCACAAAAATCGCATCAATAAAAAAAGCAAAATAGGCACAAAAATCAAACTTAGTTTTCTAAATAGACTCTTTTTAATTTTTTCTAAACTTATCACTTAAGAGAGAACTCCATGTAATGCTCCACGGGAGGTTTTTGTCACCAATACAGGTACTATTTTTCCCAAAAGGTCTTCGCTTCCTTCCACAAAAAACAGCTTTCCATCATCACTTCTTCCTGATACTCGTCCATTAGGTTTTAGTTCATCAAAATAGACCTTATGGGTTTTATCCATCTGTGCGTCCATAATCTCATCTATTATCTCTGTATGTCGTGCTTGTAGCTTGGTTAATCTAGCCGAAGCTATCTCATTGGAGATTTGATTCTCGTAGGTAGCTGCTGTGGTATGTGGTCGTGCCGAGTATTTAAAAGAGAAGAGTTGCTCGAAGCGTACTTGGTTCAATACATCCATCGTATCTTCAAAATCCTCATCACTCTCATTGGGGAAACCTACAATAATATCTGTAGAGATTGTAGCCTCTGGAGACAATCTTCTAATCTTTTCGCAACGGTTTAAAAACCATGCTTTGGAGTAGCCACGTTTCATCTCTTTGAGGAGTGAAGTTGAGCCACTCTGTAGAGGAACGTGTATCTGCTTACATATCTTAGGGTTTGAAGCAAACTCCTCTAAAAACTCATCATCCATGTGTAGAGGGTGTGGCGAAGTAAACCGAATACGTTCTAACCCCTCAATGGCAGAGATTTTTTGCAACAGTTGTGTAAAATTACACTTCTGCTGTTCTGAGGTAAAATATTTGCCATAGTTGTTAACATTTTGTCCCAAAAGCATAATCTCTTTAGCACCTCTATCCACTGCTTTTTTTATCTCATTCAAAATTAAATCTGATGGAATTGAGACCTCATCACCACGTGTTGCAGGGACAATACAGTAGGTACATGACTTATCACATCCCATAGAGATATTTACCATTGCTTTAAATGGATTTGTCCTGTACTCGCCAAATGCGTAGGTACTATCATCGTGGTCAATATCCACCTCAACGGAGTGCCTAACATCAATCACTTTAGAGAGTTTTGAGACATTTCTTGCCCCCAAAACAAAATCCACCGAAGGAGCACGTTTGATAATATCTTTGCCCAAATGTGACGCAGTACATCCCGTCACTCCTATTTTTGCCGATGCTTTTTTATATTTTTTGAAAACACCTATCTCTGAAAATAGTTTAGAGACAGGTTTCTCACGTACAGAACAAGTATTAATGATAATTAAATCGGCATCATCAAGCTTTTCTGTCAACTCATATGGCTCTTTTTTATTGAGCTCCGCAATCATATGTTCGCTATCACGAACATTCATCGCACACCCTAGTGTTTCGATATAAAGTTTTTTATAATTCATCTTTTGTAATTCATCTTTAACTTAACAATTCATTTTTACATATATTTTAATTAAATCTATTTATTTAATAATCTCACTTTAATAACTACTACTTAACAATATGAATTTCATATATAAATTCATCATCATTTAAACCATATTTAACTTCTCTCATATAAACAGAGTACTCTTTGCTCTCAAAATGCTCAATCAATGCTTTTAGCTCTTTATGTGAGTTCTCTTTGTCAAAATAAAAAATAGACTTCTTCTCTAAATCTTCTTCAATTTTATCCAGTTCAATCAATTTTGGTTTTGCCGTGATGGATGTTCTTGCTAACTTTAATTTCATAATCTTTCCAATCCTTAAAAATATATATAATATATTATATTTATGTTTAAAATTATTATACCGACTTTAGTTAAAGGGAAGTTTAGCTATAATTCAACTCTTCAAACAAGCGACAAATTCACACACTTTTGTAACACATTGTTAAGTAAATAGAATAAAAAAAGGATTAAATATGGAAAAAATTGTTGATATTATCGAGGCTATGGCACATGAGAAAAATATCTCATTAGACTCAGCAGTAGATGCATTTAAAGAGGCTCTTGTCAAGACTGCGAAACGTTGTACTTCGTATACTTCAGACTTTAAAGCCACCGTTGATATGGATGTAAAGGATTATCATGTTGAGCAGATTATCACGGTAGTAAAAGAGAGTGATGAACGTGTAAAAAATGAACCAGATGCTGTTATTACGATATCCAAAGCCCAAGAGGAGTATGGAAATGATATTGAGCTTGGTGATGAGTTACGCAGTGATTTTATCCTTGAAGAGCATGGTAGAACCGCCTCTCATAACCTATTTAAAGAGCTACAATACCACATACAACGACAGGTAGAACAAGACCTCTTTGAGAAGTACAGAGAAAAAGTGGGTATGGTGATGTTTGGAACGGTTAATCGTATAGATGACAAAGAGAATACCTTTATTGAGATTGGGGAACTCAAAGGTATTTTGAGCCAAAGAAACCGAATTAAAGGGGAGAAATTCAGAATTGGTGATACCGTTAAAGCCCTACTACGTTATGTAAGTATTGACCCTGAATTTGGAATGTTTCTTGAACTCACCAGAACCTCTCCAAAGTTTTTAGATAAACTTATGGAAAAAGAAGTTCCTGAGATTGCTGATGAGTCTGTAGAGATAGTAGCCACGGCTAGAATCCCTGGTCAAAGAGCCAAAATAGCCCTCAAAACAGACTTTGCAAATATCGACCCAATTGGGGCAACGGTAGGGGTAAAAGGGGTTAGAATCAACGCCGTAAGCAATGAGCTTGATGGTGAAAATATTGACTGTATCGACTATTCGCCTATCCCTGAGGTATTTATCACCCGTTCGCTCTCTCCTGCAATTATTCAGAGTCTAAAAATTACCGATAAAAAGAACAAAAAGGTACTTGTCAATATTACCTCTGACCAAAAGGCAAAAGCGATTGGACGAAGTGGGATTAATATTCGTCTTGCATCTATGCTAACAGGTTATACCATCGAACTTAACGAGATAGAAGGTATCACGGATAGAAGAGGAGATGGTAGCTCAAACGGCTCTCCATCAGAACCAGAAAAAACTACCAATACCGATGCACTAGCAGACCTATTTAAATAATATTTATTTGAGTAAAAGAGCAAAAAGTTTTTTTTACTTATCTCTAATCTCTAACCAAGTATAATCCATTGATTAAATTCTCATTTTTTATGAGACAATTAGAGTGTAGAAAAAAAGGAAAATTATGGACATCAAACTTTTAAGTGAATTTGTAGATTATGGAATATTAGGACTCTTGGCATTAATGAGCTTTTTGGTACTATTTTTTTGGATAGAACGACTCTTTTTCTATCGCTCGGTTAGGGTTGAAGAGTATCGCACCCAAGAGGCGTTGGAGTTGGACATCACTAACAACCTCTCCATTATCTCTAGTTTTGGAGCAAATGCTCCCTATATTGGGCTTTTGGGAACAGTTTTAGGAATTATTATCACCTTTTATACCCTCGGTCAAACAGGTGATATGGATGTAAAAAACATTATGACTTCACTCGCCTTGGCTCTAAAAGCTACTGCAATGGGATTGGTAGTAGCGATTCCTGCGATATTTTTCTATAACCATCTTAACCGAAAAGTTGAGGTACTTTTGACCAGATGGGTTATCCATAACAAGGAGAGATAATGCGACGAAAACAGAAGTTTGACTCCATTAATGTTGTACCCTTTATTGATATTATGTTGGTGTTGCTTGTTATTGTATTGACCACCGCTTCGTTTATTCAAACAGGTGTCATCAAACTAGACCTACCCACATCAAGTTCTACAGTCAAAGAAAAACCTAAAAAAGAGCTAAAGATATCCATTAAAAAAGAGGGAAATATCTTTTTTGACAAAGAGGAGATAAAAAAAGAGGAGTTAGAGAAGACCCTGCTTACGCATGACAAAACAACCCCTATTCATCTCTATTGTGACAAAGATGCAAAGTTTCAAAATTTTGTTTTTCTGCTTGATATTCTCAAAAAAAACCAGTATGAAAATTTAGGAATTGTAACCCAAAATGACTGATACACACTACAGCTCCTCTTTTTTAATTACGGTGGCTATCTATACCCTCTTTGGTCTGCTCTTTCTCTCTTTTGCCGATGAGATAAAGCCACTCAAAAAGCCCAAACCAAAACCACAAGTGGTCAGAATTGCGTTGGTCGCCCCCGTGACTACCAAAGCCAAAGAGAAAATTAAAAAAGTTGAATCCAAAATAAAAAAACCTAAAATAAAAAAGCTTAAGCCTAAAAAGAAAAAAAAGATTATTAAAAAAAAGGTAATTAAAAAAAAGGTTAAGAAAAAAGTTATCAAAAAGAAAATAGTCAAAAAAGTGGTTAGACCTAAAGTAATAGAGAAAAAACCTCCCCCACCACCTAAAAAGGTAGTTAAACCAAGAGAGATTCCACCTCCCATAATAGAAGAGTATATTATTCCAGATACATTCAAAACACCTATCTATGAGCCACCTCCACCCCCCCCTATCGTCTACAGTGAGATACCTCCTAAGGATATATATTACAAACCAAAACCAGTTTATGTACCCGAACCTATCCCCACCGTCAAAGCAAAAGTGGCACAACAGCAATACATCATACATGACCCACTTCCCGTCCAACAATCAGCACCCATCCCTGCCTACCGAGCTTCACAAACTCGTGCTGTACAGTCTGATTTTTCCAGTGAAAAAAATGCATTTAAACGGGCAACCAGAGACATCATCAATAGTAACAAACGCTATCCAACTATTGCAAAAAGACGACATATGCAAGGAACGGTTCATGTGATTTTTGATATTTCAAGTAGTGGAAATATCAGCAATATCCGTACCAGTGGAGCATCCACTATTTTACAAAAATCTGCTAGAAAATCAGTCATAGATAGTTCCCCTCTCAATGTTCCTTATCTTCTGCAGAGCCAGTTTCCTATGAATAATGTCTCGGTGAATATTGATTTCAGGTTGGAGTAAATAATATGTTAGTAATACTTATAGATGCAAAGTGCTAACTCAAAACTCCTCCGAAAATAAAACCCGAATAATTGTATTGTTAAGAGCATCTTCATTATAAATAGCCTCCATACTAATAGGCAGGACAAACTGATTTAGAAATATTATGTCACTGGTGAATCCAATGGTACTTTCGGTGAACTTTTTATTCTCTTCTTGTAGTTCCAAATCATATATTTTATGTTTTAGATAGAGGCTCTCTCTTTGAAGTGAGACAGGAGAGGAGAAGAAATAGAGTGGGGTGTCGAATGTTTTTCTTAGACTTATTTCAGCGGTAGTTGCCTCTTTGGCATAGAGGGTTTTGTTTAGGGTTGGCACCATGATTTGAGCTTTTTCATTTTGGATATTGGCTAGGTCATCACTTACTCTAATTCCTTTTTCTAATGCTACATTGGTTAAGTCACTCTGCATATAGGAGGTATTGAGTCCAATATAGGTCTGCCATGCAATGTCGTGCATCCAACTATATGAGGCTCCGTAGCTTTGATTGTCTCTGTCTTTGGTGGCAAAAATGGAGAGTCGGTTGTAGTGGTTTGGGTATCGGCTAAATCCATACTGCTTATGGTTGCTAAAATCCATAGAGAAAGTAGTAGGCTTTCGGTAGATAGAATCAAATGCTTTGGTGTAATCTAGTGTGGCAGAGCCTCGCCAATATCCTAAAGCTAAAAAGGGAAGGTGTAGATAGGCGGAGTATCCATAGTCATCCTCCTCTTTATTGTTTAAAAAATAGCTATCTTCGTGATTTAGACCAAAGGCATTTGCTCCAAACTCTAGTGTACTTGCACTGTTATGATATGCCAGTCCTACAACCGTACGATTCTCCTCATAGGCAAAGATACCTGTAAGGCTATTTTGAAGCAGTGGGTCTATAAAATTGGCATTGAGTGTCACACTAAGCCCATCTTGAGTGCTATATCCCAACGATTGTGAAAGTGAACTATACTCTAATTGGCTTAGAGAGTAGTACTCTTTTGTGGGCAGAGGTGTTGATGAATTAAACAGTTTATGGTTTTTTGTAATTTTTGACTGACTCTCTTGGAGAGGATAGTGAGTTGTGGTGACATTTTGATTTTTAGATATTAGTTTGAGGGTTTGATAGGTAAATCCTTTTGCTGTTATGGTGGCGACTAACGCCTCTTGGTTATTAATAATTTTTAGGTCGATGACATCATCTCCTATAGTAACTCTTTTGGTGTTTGAACCATTATAGAGATAGGCTGTACTTCCATGTTCACTTTTGGCTATAAAATAGATATTTTTTTCTCTATCCACATCGGTTACAAATCCATAGTGACCTATGTAGGAGAAAAGAGCTTTTTTATTTTTATAAAGTGTTCTCTTTTTTCCATTCTGTTTAAAATAATATAGGTTTCCCATCTTATCCACATGAACCGATGAGTTAGAAGTGTCATAAAACTTTTTTCCCACAAAGAGATGAGGACGCTCTAAAGAGTTTGCAATATCAAAATAGACCCTATCCCCATTTGGCATAAACCCCTGTGTTACTTTTGAGTTGCTGTTTTTTTTTAGAAATATCCCCTCACCATAAAGCCCCATTTCTATCTTGGTCGGGGAGGTTTTGGCATAGGTTTGGGTGTAGTACTCCCCATCAATTTTAAATACCTCTCCTTTTCTCCATGAACCACTCTCTTTTTTTATCGCTCTGTTTTGTCTGTTAACTGTTAAAATTTCAGGAGAGGAGAGCATATCACTAATGAGCGTATATATCTCACTCTCGTTACTATTAAAGGGGAGGTGAAATTGACTTTTGGCGACAACCTCTCCATTGGTGGATTTGAATCCTTTGTGTTTCTCTTTTATCTTCTCTACAAATTCAGCAAGAAGTATTTTAAAGGATTTACCAAACTGCTTTTTAAAGATAGATGAGGTGAAGAGGGGTAGTATTTGTCCAGAATAGGTTTTAAAATACGCATTGACCTTTTCAATACCATACTTTTCTACTAAAAATTGTTGAAAAAAGCCCCCAATTAGGTAGTATTTTTCTCCATAAGGAAACTTCAAAGTGGGGTTATACATCATCTCAGGACGAATTTCTCCTGCGTGTGCCATCGCCACCACTTCAGCCAGAGCATATCCACTATAGAGTCGTCCACCATTTCCGAAACGTGACTCATTCATTACCGCATTTCCCTCTAAGATAAAGGAGTTTTCCAATAGATTAGGAATAGGAAACATCATCAGCGGTCCAAGCATAGAAAATCCACTGTTTCCCAGTACAGCATGACTGGCTTTTGATATCCAATTCTCTTTTGGATTGAGTTGATAGTTGTGTGCTGTTTCATGGATAAGAATGGTTTTTAGCCATGAGTCAAAACAGAAATAATCCACCATCCCCGCTCCTGCACCATACAGAAACTGTAGATTTAATGGAATGGGGGTTACAAGTGCATTGGCGATTTGGTTATTATTAGAGGCGATACCCACATGCATCTTCTCATCAAGTTTAAACCCAAACTCCTTCTCATACTGATTCATAATCTGCTCTTGATAGATTTTTATCTGAGGAATTATATCTTGGTACTCTTTTGAGTAGATATAGTCTATATTTTTTGATTTGTTTATCTGATAATTATCAGGAACTACTATAGTTCCAGAAAATAGATATAGAGATAGGGTTAGAGATAGTAATATTTTGTGCATAAGTGATTTTCCCTTGTTTTTGTATAATTTTTTTTGACAACCATAATATCATATATTGGGTTAATTCTTTTTTCTAGTTTGTACCCACAAATATCAAAATAGTGATAGTTTATAAAAATTATTTTTTAAATATGTAAGTGCTGATAGTTGAGATATATTGAGTTGAAGAAGAAGATTTGGTTGTACTCCTTCTTAAAAGGCTATAAATATATTGTAAAAAATTGAATTCTTTGCTAAAATTCATGAAAAAGAATATTTATGAAAAGCTCTAAAAGTAGCACTCTCAATAGTAAACAGATAACAAAAGATACAAAAAAAGTTTTTTTAAAAAAAATTGAAAAATTAGAGCAAGATGAAAAAGATGAACTCTTAAAGCTTTATATGGAAGTATTGAAGGAGTTAAAGATATGAAAATATTGAAACTTAGATACAAAAATGTTAACTCATTAAAAGGTGAGGGAGAAATTAATTTTTCTCACGAATGTTTTAATAAAGGACTTTTTCTTATTACGGGAGTAACTGGTGCTGGGAAAAGTTCTCTATTTGATATTATTAGTATGTCACTGTATGCTCAAACGCCAAGATTGAAAAAAAAATATTCATCCCTTATGACTCAAAATACCAAAAATTCATTTTGTGAACTCCACTTTGAATTAAATGATAAAATTTATTGTAGTCGTTTTGTACAGTATTATGATAAAAATCAGCACATCGTAGAGATGGAAATTGTCTCTCATGGTGAAACAATAGCAGAAGGTTTAGAGTCTGTACCTAAGAAGATAGAGGAGTTATTAGGTTTAAATTTTCAACAGTTTACGCAAACGATACTTTTGGCACAAGGCTCATTTGATAGTTTTTTAAAAGCAGATGTTTCTCAAAGGGCATTGTTACTAGAAACTTTGACCAATACAGCACACTATTCTATAATCTCTAAATATATATTTCAACGTGCAATAGAAGAGAATGAAAAATTAGTTCGGATGCAAAAAAACTTAGAGAATGTAGAGTTTTTAGATGATAATGCTTTACGTGAGTTAAAAGTAAATAAAGCAAAAATTATTAAAGAAAAAGAGTCTTTATCTTTGGAAAAGCTCATTCGTTCTATAGAGCAAAAACATGCTTATGATATTTTAGGTGAAAAAGTTACTGAGTACAAGAAAGAGATGGAATCTTTACAGAAAGAACTGATTTTAGTTCAAGAGATTGAGTATAAGTATACACAAGGTGTAAATCTTACCAAGCAGGAAAAAGACAAAGTTTCAGAAGCATTATTTTTAGATAGAGAACTTAGTTTTATACAACAAAATTTTTCTAAAATGGAAGAAGAGCATTATAATAAAGTTGAAGTTCTAAATAATTTAGAACGAGATTTAGTTGAAAACAATGGCTTGATATCTCAAATCAAGATTAGGAAAACTAATTTAAATAAAGAGTTACAATCCTATCCTATGGGTGAGCATCTTCGTAAAAACTATGTATATATTGTTAGTAAAATAGATGAGCTAGAGAAGGCTAAAGAGGCTTTAGTTTCAATAGAATTAGAGAAAATAAGTATTGGAAGTGAAAAACCTTTTCTTGAAATTATTATTAGTTTAAAAGAGAAAAAAGAGACGTTAATACAAGCTTTAAAAGAAGAGAATGTTATACAAACTGAGCAAAAATATGCTCTTGTACAAAACAAAATTTTCTTACTAGAACGAAAGAAAAATATAAAAGAAGAACAAGTTAAAATTAAAGAAAAGAAAAGTAATTTAGAAAAAGAGTGGAGAGATTTAACAGATGAAATCAAGAATATTGTTAGTGAACAAGAGAGACTAAAAATAACCATACAAGAGTTGGAAACAAAACAACGTTTCAATGAAAAAGTTTTAAACTATGAAGCCTCAAGAAAGGAGCTTGAAAAAGGTTGTGCTTGTCCCCTTTGTGGTTCTTTTGAGCATCCACTTTTCTCTGAAGAGATTGATTTAGAGAGCTTGAAAAAACAGATAGAAAATGAAAATAGTGCCTATGAAATATTAGATGATAAAATAAAAAACAAGCAGAAAAAAGAAGCAGAAATTTTGGCTAAAATAGAAGTGATAAAAGAGTCAATATCAAAACTTTTTAAAGAAGAAAATAGTTTAGCTAATGTTACAGGAGACTTGATAGGACTTTTAGGAGAGAAAGAGGTTTTAGCTAAAAAAAATGATAATATACAATATCATAAAAAAGAGTTGGGAGAGACAAATCTAAATCTTCATAAAAATGAGAAACTTTTAGCTGAATTAAAAGTTGAGATTGAGAAAGAACGTAGTAAAGAAGAGAGGGCAGTTTTTTATAGAGACCGTATTGATGAGTTAAAATATTATCTTATTAAGACTTTAACTCTTTATAATATAGAATTAAATAATCAAAGCAGTTTCTTAATGCAAAAGAAAATAGAACAGTATACATCGCTTTTAGAAGAACTTTCGAAACTTGAGTTAAAACTACATCCTTTAGAATCAACATTGATTCAACTCTCTTCTAAACGGAGCTATCTTTTAGAGACGATAGAGTCTGACAAAAAAAGAATTAATACTCAAAAGTGTGACCTTTTGATGTTAGAGCAAAAACGTTTTAGTATTTTAGATGAGACTGACCTTGTCTCTTATAATAAAAAACTAGATATACAAGAGCAAAAGGTTAGAGATGAGTGGGAAAGTTACAAACGTTTACGACAACGTTTTTATGAGAAAAAAGCCATCTATTTCTCAGGAATAGAAGAGTTAGAGATGAAAGGTAAATTAAAATTTTTAGACATAGTGTCAATGGAAAAAAAGAAAGAAAAAATGCAAACTAGCATAAATGAGTTTAATCTTAAGCTTTTTGAAATAGATAAAATATTAAGTGAAGATAGGAAAAAAAGAGAAAATTTTGACAGTGAAGATGGGAGTCTTGAATCGCAAATTGAAGTTTCAAGAAAATGGTCAAAATTAAATGAGTTAATAGGTTCATCTGATGGTGAAAACTATAGACTTTTTGCTCAGTCTTATTTGTTAAATATGTTAATAGAACGTAGTAATGAACATTTAAAAAAAATAAATAGACGTTATCTCTTTACTATAACAAAAGAAAATACGTTCGAGTTAGAAGTCATAGACCTTTATCAAGAAAATAGTAAACGTGCTGTACAAACACTCTCTTCTGGTGAGAGTTTTATATTAAGCCTTGCCTTAGCACTTGGGCTTTCAGAATTACTTTCAAATGGGTTAGTGTTTAGTACCCTCTTTTTAGATGAGGGTTTTGAAACCTTAGATGAAGAGAGTTTAGCTGAGGTTATAGAAATGTTAAAATCTTTACATGGAGGAGGTCAATTGATAGGAATTGTATCTCATTTAAGTGTCTTAAAAGAGACCATTAAAAATCAAGTACAGATTATTACAGAAAAGGGTGGGGTAAGTAAAATTTTATTGACTTAATAGTTTTCCTCTGAAAACAATACTACCATTAAATAATCCAATATCTGCTATACTAAATCTACCTAAAAAAGGGGATTTAATAATGGGAAATAGTCTAAAAATATTTATTAGCTACAGAAGAGCTGAGAGTGAAGATTTTGCAGGTCGTCTTTATGACAATCTTGTAGGAGAGTATGCCAATGTCTTTTTAGATACCGAAGATGGTATTGGTGCAGGAGAGAGGTTTTTAAATGTCATTATAAAAGAGATAGAAAAAGCCGATGTTTTTTTAATGCTTGTCGGCAAAGCGAGTGAAGAAGAGTTTAAAAAGAGAGAAGATGAAGATGATTATGTTTTAAAAGAGATACTTCAAGCACAAGTGTCAAACTGCAAGATTATCCCACTACTTCTCAATGGGGTAGATGATATTGACTACTTACCCAATGATTTAAATTTTATAGGAGAGTTGAGTTATTATAAGTTTTCTCATACAAAGTTTTCTCTTAATTTAGAGGGGTTAAAACATGAGATTAATAAATATATGCCAAAAACAAAAGAGCTTATTGGAGTCAATAGAACCTTTGTTCAAGAGGTAATAACCGAAGTTCTAAATAAAAAATTAATCGTCCTTTTTTACCAAGACTTTACCGATACATCTACACATCTTAAGGCTATTCAATCCAAAATTCAATCTCGATTTTTAGATGAGTTTTACACCATATCTATTCCCCCTTTTGTAGATGAGGAAGAGGAGTACTTTGCTTGTGTGGCTAAAGATTGTGGGTTAAAGTGCAAAGTCAAAAAGGTAAGTGATTGGAACAATGCAATGCAAGAGAGGCTTATGAGTAGTAGAGAGCCTCTTTTGCTTTTTATTACAGACTTAGAAGATGGCAATGAGATATTTGACAAGCAGTTTGCAACCATATTACGAAATTTAAAAAATAGATTTTCTCATTTTCACGCCATTTTAGTAGGAAGGAAAGCTTTGGCTACTTTGGTCTACGCAGAGGGAACACTCTCTCCTCTTAACAATATCAAAGAGATTTTTTTTCCTGAACAAGAGT
>JALTGP010000202.1 GCA_027076905.1 Campylobacteraceae bacterium
TACTAAACAGTTTTCAAAAAACCATCAAAAAACTTTAGGCTTCGGCTACTCTCCGAACTTCACCGTATGGGTAAAGTTCAAACTAGACAACACGAGTTCTAAAAAAATAGATAAAATCATAGAATACGCCAATCCTCTAACAACCGATGTCACTTTTTATGACCCCACATCAGATAAGATTTTAAAAGATGGGTTAACACATATTAAACCCAATAGAGAGAGTTTAAATCCTATTTTTTCTGTCACATTAGAACCTCATAGTTCTAAAACTTTTTATATCAAAGCCTACTCACACATTACTACGCTTATCCTCTCGCTGAAAGTATGGGACAAAAAGAGTTTCTATGAACATGAAATAAAATATCAGTTTATCTTGGCACTATTTTTTGGAGCAATGGGAATTATTATATTTTATAATTTATTAATCTATTTTTCAACAAAAGAGATTAGCTACTTATATTATGTTCTTTTCTTTATTGGTATTACCCTCCATCATGCAATCTATAAAGGGGTAATGAGTCTATATCTTTTACCTCCAGAAGCAATAGGAACTATCATAGAATTTTCCTCTTTCATTGTTGCCATTCCCACATTTTTTTTAGCATTTTTTACAAAAGCCATGTTAGATTTAAAACAATACCCTATCTTCAATAAAATTTTAAATTATTATCTAATTCTGTTTCCTCTATTGGTTATTACTATTTATTGGGCTAATTTATACAGTTATCGAAATATTTTTTCCATTATTCTTCTAATTTTTTTATTTATAATTACCTGTTATGCCTTTTTAAAAAAGAATAGACAAGCCTATTTTATTATTTTTGGATGGTTTCTCTTTTTAACATCAGGCATACTTATGTATCTCTCTAGTCTTGGTATCTATGATGTTTTTTCTTCTCTTCCTTACTATACAGAGACCTCTTTAATTGCTGAATCATTAATATTCTCACTATCTTTATCTGACAAAATCAAACAGCTACACAAAGAAAAAATTATTCTAAAAGAGAACTTCATACTCTATCAAAAAAAAGAGAAAAAGAAACTCTCCCTTATGGTAGAGGAGAAAACTATAGCGTTAAAAAAATCTTTAGAGGAAAAAGAGTTGCTCCTAAAAGAACTAAATCACAGGGTCAAAAATAGTATACAGACCATTGTCTCTTTTTTACGACTCCAACTTGATGAAACCAAAGAGAAGCAAATTCAACAACTTTTAATGAATATCGAAAACAGAATCATGTCCATTAGCCACCTCTACGCTCTACTCTACACCAAAGAGAATATCTGTTTTGTTAATACCCATGAGTATTTTAGCCTTTTAATTGAGGATATAGAGACAAGCTATGCTATGCCTCATATAAAAATTAAATTAAAAACAGAAGTCAATATCCCCTCTGAATACGCTATCTATTGTGGGTTCATACTCAATGAGACCATTACCAACTCTTTAGAACACGCTTTTAGAGGAAGAAAAAGTGGATATATCTCGGTTCATCTAAAAAAGGATAAAAATCTCTACAAACTATCACTGTATGATGATGGTATTGGCTATAATGAAAATATCAATAATGAGAGTTTGGGGCTTACTATCATAGAAACTTTGGTCATAACCCAACTTCAAGGCTCACTGGAAATAGACTCAAAAAACGGAACAAAAATAGAAATAGAGTGGAGAGGTAATGGATAAAATAGATATTTTAATAGTAGAAGATGAAGCCATTGTCGCTTTGGAGATTAAAAGAGCCATTTTGAAAATGAGCTTTGGTGTAAGCAATATGGTAACCAATTATACAGATGCTCTAACAAGTATCAGAGAAAAAACTCCTAATATTGTGCTACTTGATATTCATCTAAAAAATAGCAAAGATGGCATAGAAATAGCCAAAGCCATTAAGGAGATAGCTGATATTCCCATCGTCTACCTCACAGCTTTTTTTGATGACAAAACCATAGAACAAGCCGTACAGACCAACCCCATTGGCTACTTGGTAAAACCTTTTAAGCGAGAAGATTTAAAATCAACTTTGCAACTTGCTATCTATAAAATCAACTCAACCAAATGTGTGGAGAGTAGCTTAAACGATATAGGTCAAGGCTATATTTATGACAGTGTCAATCACAATCTTTTTTTTAAAGAACACCCCATCAAATTAAGCCATAAAGAGAGGCTTCTTTTAGAGATGCTCATTGAGGAAAAAGGAGATATTGTTCCCTTTTCTGTACTAGAAAATCATGTATGGGAAGGAAACCCCATCTCGGACAGTGCTTTACGCACACTAATATATAGACTTCGTGGGAAGTTGGACTATCTACTTATCGAGACGGTTCCTTCATTTGGGTTTAGGCTTATCCCATAATATACATTTAAGCCACTTCTGATTTCTCCAAAAATGCTCTTTTAAAAAAATTAGAGATTTTTAATATATTCCAAGAAGTAATGATGAACGGCTTATCTAAATGACCATAAGTTTTTAACTCTTTTTCTATATGAAATCCACCAAATTTATTATAGAGCTTAAAATGTTCATTTTTAATAACAGAGACAGTTTTAGTTATTGAATTTTTTATAGTAATAAGATAAACACCCTTTGTTAACCATTTAAACTCCTGATTTAACCCTATGCTACTATGTTTTATAGTTGCACGTGAGATCTCTGCTATAGTTTTGTTTTTTATTCGTAGATAATCTAATGAAAAATGAGTATCTATTGGTAGTTTGTTATCAGAGTCAAAAATCACTCTGCAAGTCCCTGTTACAACACCTTCTACTTTGGTGTAAAGTATGGCAGAGTTCTCATCATAGCTATCAAAATTTAACCCTTTAATCATATCAGGAAACTCATTGTCATATTTTAATTTTGTATAAATTTCACTACGTAATTTAAATATTTCTATAAATTCTTTGACTGTTGTAGCAAGAAAAAGATTTTTTGAACCATTTTTCCAAATCAAATTCTTATTAAAGCGTATCCCCTCACTTATAATCTGCACCAACTTTTTTTTTAACTGCATCTGCCTCTATCGCAAAATCTTTTAGTGCTTGATGGATATGAAATTTTACAATCGTGCTTTGTAGTTGTCTA
>JALTGP010000203.1 GCA_027076905.1 Campylobacteraceae bacterium
ATATAGAGGTCCAGTTGAAAAACTAGAGCGAAGACTTGGTGTTGATCTCGGTTTAAAAGGTGAGAGAAGACTAGCAGGTAAATCAGCTTTAGAAAAGAGACCATACCCACCAGGGCAACATGGTCAACGTAGAACAAAACTAAGTGAATATGGTGAGCAACTTCAAGAGAAGCAAAAAGCCAAATTCATGTACGGTGTAAGTGAAAAGCAGTTTAGAGCACTGTTTGCTGAAGCTAAAAGACAAGAGGGAAATACAGGTTCACTTCTGATTCAACTTCTTGAGCAGAGACTTGACAACGTAGTTTACAGAATGGGTTTTGCAACAACCAGAAGATTCGCAAGACAACTTACAAACCACGGGCATATTCTTGTTGATGGAAAAAGAGTTGATATTCCATCATTTAGAGTAAAAGCGGGTCAGAAAATAGAGATTAGAGAAAAAAGTAAAGCAAATACACAAGTGGTAAGAGCCATGGAATTAACTAACCAAACTGGTATGGTTGAGTGGGTAGATGTAGAGAAAGATAAACTTTTTGGTATCTTTACAAGAGTTCCAAACAGAGATGAAGTCTCAATCCCAGTAGAAGAGCGTTTAATCGTTGAACTTTACTCTAAGTAGTAGTTAATCAAAAAAGGCAAAGAATGAAAAAAATTAAAATAGCACCGTCGCTTCCAGAAAATGTGGAAGTGAATGAGCTTGGTGAAAATCGATCTGAAGTTATTGCCTATCCTTTTGAGAGTGGTTACGCTATCACCCTTGCACACCCATTAAGAAGACTTGTACTTGGTTCTTCTGTTGGGTATGCTCCTATCTCCATCAAGATAGAGGGTGCAGCACATGAGTTTGATAGTGTTCGTGGTATGCATGAAGATGTTGCCGTGTTTATTATTAATCTCAAAAATATCCGTTTTAAACTACAAGAGGGTGTTGAGAAACAAGAAGTTACTTATAGCTTTAGAGGTCCAATAGAGATTACCGCTGCTGATTTGATAAGCGAAGAGGTGGATATAGTTAACCCTGAGGTATTTTTAGCCACACTAAACGAAGATGCTGAGTTAAACTTTACGGTAATTATTGCACAAGGATTGGGATATGTTCAAAGTGAAGATTTACGTGATGAAGTAGCTGAAGATGGAATTGCACTTGATGCCTTCTTTACTCCTGTAAAGAAGTGTAACTATGATATTGCAAGTGTTTTGGTTGAAGATAATCCAAATTATGAGAAGATTACTTTTGATATCGAAACAGATGGTCAAATTTCACCTGTAAATGCATTTACCAATGCCTTAGAGACAATGTATAAGCAACTCTCTGTCTTTAATGGTGTTCTTGATGTAGAAATCAATGCAAAGCCTGTTAAGCGTAGCAATGATGATATTGAGATTAAAGCCTATTTAGACCAGATTGATGCTTTGGGGTTAAGTGCACGTTCGTTTAATTCACTAGATAGATCAGGTATTAAGTATTTAGGAGAACTAATACTTATGAGTGCTAATGAGATTAAAAACATTAAGAACCTTGGAAGAAAATCACTAGATGAGATAGCGGACTGTTTAGAAACGCTTGGTTATGGTGAGGATTTTGAACTACCAGAGAACACAAGAATAAGTCTTGTAAAGAAAATAGAGCAGTTAAAAGAAAGCTCCGAACGAAAGGAAGATAAATGAGACATAAGCATGGATACCGTAAACTGAGCAGAACTTCTGCTCATAGAGCGGCACTACTGAAAAATCTCTCTATCGCTCTTATTAAAGCAGGAAGAATTGAAACAACTCTTCCAAAAGCAAAAGAGCTTAGTAGACATTTTGAAAAATTAATTACAAAAGCAGCAAGTGGCGAAAATGCAGATAGAGCTGTTTTTGCAAATGCACATAGAGCTGTTTTTGCATTGTTACAAGATAAAGCTTGTACCAATAAAATAGTAACAGAAATTGCACCTAAGTATAAAGAGCGTAACGGTGGTTATACAAGAATTATCAAAACTCGTATGCGTAGAGGTGATGCAGCACCTATGGCAATTATCGAACTAGTATAGTTGTTTCTCCTCTGAGTTTCCCTATTCTATGGGAAACTCAATCCTATTTTAAAACTATTAAAATCTAAATCTAAATTTATAAATTAATCTTATCTTTATAATTGTGATAAATTGTAACACTTTAATTTTTCTTTAAAAAAATATTCATTATAATATATATATTAGTTGAAATATCAAATAATATCTATTCAAAGGAGTTTACAATGGAACTAGAAAGTGGAATTATAATTATCTTTATGTTGGCATCAGTAGTATCTTTTTTATTTAGAGGAGAAAAAAGAGTATCAAATATAGGCATTACCCTCTTAAAATTGTAATTTTAAAATTAGGCTTTATATTTTAAGGTCTAATTAGATAGATTTCTCTCTTTTTTTAACTCTAAAACAATATCCCTAACCTCTTTTAAAATCTCATATACTAATCATGTGTATTTATACTATAAAATACTTTTATATAAGATATAATTAACTATTTATATTATAAATTCAAGTTTATATAGGATATACTGCATCATAAATAATATTGCTTAAAAAGGATAATAATGAGTAGTAATATAAAAAAAGAGCCTTATGTGGTTAAAGATATTGCAGGGAAGTTAGGTAAATCTTTTTTAAAAAATCCACTAACCGCTGTTTTAGGAATTGTTATTTTGGCATTGGGGTGGATTTCCCTAGCGACAATGCCAAGAGAAGAGGATCCACAGATTGCTATCTCAGGTGGAGGGGTAATTGTTGCAATGCCAGGTGCTACACCAGAGGAGATTGAGAATATTATCTCAAAGCCTTTGGAGACAAAACTTCGAGAGATTCAGGGAATAGAACATGTTTATAGTATGTCAATGGAGAATGTTGGAATTGTTAATGTTATGTATTTTATTGGTGAGGACAGAGAGGACTCAAATCTAAAACTCTATGATAAAGTAATGCAAAATATGGATCAGATGCCAAAAGGGGTTATGCCCCCTATTATTAAGCCGTTTGATATTGATATTGATGTTCCTATTGTAACCGTTGCTTTTTATCAGGCAGAGGATTCAAAACT
>JALTGP010000204.1 GCA_027076905.1 Campylobacteraceae bacterium
AGTACCAATCGAACCTGCCATTCGTGAAGGAGGAGATGAAGGTATGCCTATTACAGTTCTTGCTCCTAATTGTGAAACATCAAAACGATACCAAGAGATGGCTAATAAGTTATGGGATTATCTTTTAAAAATAAATGAAGTGGGTGGAGTTGATAACAGTTCTATTCAACCAACTATATTTTAGGAGTAGAAGATGAAACACTTTTTCAAAGAGCTATATGGTACAGGAATTATTTTTTTCTATTATGTAAAATGGATTATCTTTATAGGATTACCTATTCTATATTATGGATTAGACTACAAGCAAAATATTATTATGGATGTTTTATGGGTCTACTGCTTTGCTCTTATTACAAAAGATTTTATAATGAGAGTTATTTTAAAGAAGAAATATTGTGAGATTGATTTAAAGAAAAAGTAGGTTACTTGTTTACATCTCTCATATACACTCCCACGCAGGAGCGATGGGAACTAGAAAAATGGTATAGGATATTTTATATATCTACACCTTTCTTATCTCAACATTAGTTTCATGCATAGATGAGGCACCATATACAGGCTCAATCATATCTTCAATTACAGAGTTATCATTTCCACCATTTCTATAAGCCCAAGTAAGTGCTTCACTCTCTTCTCCAAAACCATGAACAAAGAACACTTGATTTGGAGCTATTTTTTCTGTAGGGTAAGCTTTAAGTTCAGTTTTTCCTGTTCTACTTGAAACTTCTACTCTATCGCCAAACTTAATCCCTTTTTTCTCTGCTGTTCTTTGATTTATCCAAATATAGTTCTCCATGATTAAATCTCTAAGTACAGAGTTATTTGAAGTACCACTTTGTGTAAACTGTGCATGTCGTCCTGTAAGAAGTCTAAATTTCCCCTCTTCTACTGTAAAATTATACTCATCTTTCCAAATAGGCATAGGGTCTACACCCTTTTCTGCAAGGTCAGCAATTACACACTCAACTTTTTTACTTCCTGTTTTTGGTTTTCCACCATTAACGCTGTAGTGTTTTTTCTTTTCAGGATAGTATTGATGCTCATTAACAGAAAGTTGTTTATAGTAATTTTTCATATTAGGATAAAATACACCATTCTCTTTGAGTGCTTTAACAGCCTCTTCTCCATAAATACTTTTGACCCTCTCTTTATTGAGCTCTTCTTGTGTATGCTGAAATGGCAATGTTAAATCAAATTCAGCATAAACTTCTTTTTCATTACTATCTTCTATATTATCTTGAATATCTTCATCATACTTTTTAGCAATTTCAAATATTGGTTTAGAGATTTTTTCAGTTAATCCTTTCATAATTGCCATAACAGGTTGAGTCTCAAACATTGGCTCTACAACTTTGTTTCGTTGAGCAATAGATGGTTCAACTCCACCAAATGTTTTAACAGGGTCAGTTCTCTCTAGGTATGTAGACTCTGGCAATACAACATCAGCATACATTACAGTATCACTTGGCATGGTATCAATAGCTACTACTAATTCCATTTTTTTCAACATCTCTGCTGTTTTTTTGGTATTTGGCATATTCATCATAGGATTATGTTTATAACAAAACATTCCTCTAGTTTTATACGGCATACCATCTTTTAAAAATCTATTTCTCCATGCTATCCATGAACCACCACCACTAATAACAGCATAGTCATTATAATTAGGATATTTTTCATCATAATCTTCTGCTTTATCAAATGCTCTAGTTTTTGCTCTCTCATAAAGTGCTTCAAGTCCCTTATGTTTTCCTAGTTTTAATTTTTTACCAAATACAACTCCACCTTTGGTGTCAATTCCACCTCCTAATCCTTGGAAGATTGCCATTGCACGACGAAGTTGAAAATCATTTTTAGCAAATGTACTTCTACGTCCTGGGTAATAGACAGCTTTTGGAGCATGAGCCATAAACTCTCTAGCAATTTTATAAATATCTTTTGCTTTGATTCCTGTAATTTTCTCTGCCCACTCTGGAGTATATTTGTTAGTAATAACACTTTTACTGTACTCATCAAAACCGTTGAAACTCTCTGCCACATAATCTTTGTTATAAAGTTCTTCTGTTAAGACAACATAAGTAAGAGCAAGAACAAATGCCAAGTCAGTTCCTGGGTTAATCGCTAACCATTTATCAGATTTAGCTGCGGTATTGGTAAATCTTGGGTCAAGACAGATAAGTTTTGCACCTCTGCCTTTTGTTCGTTTAAATATATCCATTGTATCAGGAGTAACAATTGCTTCTGCTCTATTTGCTCCTGCCATAATGATATATTCAGCATTATCCAAATCTGCCATTGGATAAGCACCCAAAGTAGCACCATACCCTGAAATAACTGTTTGCAGACAAAGTGACGCATGATTTAACCAATTTGATGAACCAAACCCTTTATAAAACTGTTTAAAGGTATGCTCTGCCATTCCTTCACCTGCACAAAATAGAAATGAGGAACGGTTATCTTCCTCTTCATCTAGTATTTTTGCCATTCCAGTAAATTTATCTGTACCATTTAGAATAGCTTCATAAGCCTCTTCCCATGAGACACGTTTAAATTTACCCTCCCCTTTTTCGCCAATACGAATCATGGGGTATTTTAATCTATCTGGGTCATACAGTGCTTGAATCCCTGCATTACCTCTTGGACATAACATGTTTTTTGATTTTGGAAACATTGGATTTGGATTAAGTTTTGTAACCACCCCATTTTCCACTCGTGCTATTGCGGCACATTTATTAACACACATTTCACAAAGTGTTGCCACTTCTGTGGCTTCCCCTGTTCCTGTTTTTGTTGTAATTGATGTTGGTACAGTAGAGTGTAACTTCCCATGACTAGCAAAAAGGTTTGAAACAGAGAATGTTGTGCCACCAACAATACTCATTGCAACACTACCTTGCAGAAATCTTCTTCTTGAAATTTCAATTTGCATAAATATCCTCTCATTATTTTATAGATTATTATAATAGGAGTTGAAAGCTCTTTTTATAAATTTAAGTTGTATTTTAGAGAAGAGTATCTTATGTAAAACTTTTATTTCCTCTTTTGTCGTAAAAGTA
>JALTGP010000205.1 GCA_027076905.1 Campylobacteraceae bacterium
TAGAAGATATTTTTAATTTCAAAGCCACGGCTGATGATTGTGTCAAGTGTGGTAAGTGTATTCCTGTCTGTACGATTCATCAAGTAAATTCCGATGAAGTGACTTCTCCAAGAGGTTTTATAGACCTTTTAGGGCAGTATCAAGCAGGAAATTTAGAGCTGGATAAAGATGCCAAAGATATCTTTGAGAGCTGTTTTTTATGTACTGCTTGTGTGGAGGTTTGTCCTAATGACTTACCTACCGATATGGTCATAGAGGAGGTTAGAAAAGATATCGCTGATAAGTTTGGTATCGCATGGTTTAAAAGAGCATTTTTTACCCTTCTACGTCATCGAAAACTGATGGATATGATGATGAAGCTTGGTTATACCTTTAGAACTTGTGGTTTCAAAGATGATACAAAACGAGGAGGGATGATACCCCGTTTTCCTATGCCCATTATCAAAAGTGGACGGCTTCTACCCTCCCTTAGCAAGATAAGCTTTATGAACAAATATCCCCAAGAGATTAAGCATGGTGGCAAGAGACGTGTGGCTATTTTTATTGGTTGTCTGGCAAACTATAACTACACAGATATAGGGGACTCACTTATTGATATCTTAAAAGAGTTGGATATAGATGCCTTTATCCCAAAAGAGCAGATGTGTTGTTCTGCCCCTGCCTACTTTACAGGTGATTTCTATACCGTTGAGACACTGTCTAAAAAAAATATAGAGTATTTTGAGACTTTTATAGATGATGTAGAGGCGATAATCATTCCAGAGGCGACCTGTTCGGCGATGATTAAGCATGATTGGGAGATTTTCTTTAACAACCATGAGATGCAAGATTGGGCAAAAAGAGCCAAAAAGCTTAATGAAAAAATATTTATGGCAACAGAGTGGTTTGAGAAAAATACAGACCTAAAAGATATTTTGGCAAAAAAAGGCAAAAGATTTGAAGATGCTATCACCTATCATGATGCCTGTCATGCTAAAAAAGTTCAAAATATCCACAAAGAGCCAAGAGCTTTGCTTTCTCAAAACTATGAGATAAAAGAGATGAGTGACAGTGACAGATGTTGTGGTTTTGGTGGGGTGACGATGCAGACTGAGAAGTATCATCTAGCAGAACTGGCAGGAAAACCAAAAGCCTCAATGATAGAAGCTACAGGAGCAAAAGTAGTAAGTGCCGAGTGTTCTGCGTGTCGGATGCAGATAGGAAACTCATTACATCAAGCCGATGTAGATGTGGTATTTAAAAACCCTGTGGAGTTGATTGCAGAGGCTTTGAAAAAGTAGTTCACTTTCGTAGCTTCTTCCCCATATGATTTTTGGCAATGGTTTTAACTTTTTTGAGACCAAATCGTATATTTATCTTTTGGTAGTTCTCTTGAAGTATCGTTTTAATAACTTTTTTTAAGTTAGTAGCATCCATTGAACTGACTACAAAAATTTCTAACTGCTCATCTTTATAAGAGTCAACATCATAGGCAAGGTTTACCAATGCCTCCTCTATGTGACTACTCTGCTCTAATAGCATCTCTATCTCTAATATCGAAATACGTTTTCCTGATATTTTGATAATCTCCGAAGCCCGTCCTAGTAGTTTAAAATTTTTATCTTTTATCTCTATAATATCGGTTGTAACAAATGGTTTAGTAACCTTGACTAACTGCTCTTTTATTAAAAAATCTGAGATATAAGGGGAGTCTACGGATAGGTTTTCACCAACTTTATCAATAGTAACCCCATTTAAAGGTCGCCATAACTCATCATCGTTTATCTTATAGGCAACTCCTCCTGTTTCCGTTGAGCCAAAGAGTTGATAGATGGTTACTCCTAATTTTTCATAAAGTGATTTAGTGATATTGGCATCCAGTTTTCCTGTGGAGCTTAGAAATGTGATATTGGGGTATTTTTGGGTGATATTTAGCTTGTTTAAGACTTTTAAAAAAACAGGATTGGTGATACACAAACTCTTTTTATCCTCGGCTAACTCGATAAGCTCATGGGGTAGAAACTCCTCTTTTAATATCACCTCAGCTTCCAACGCACGGGGCAACAGCACTCCTGCTAAAAATCCATAGATGTGAATAAGTGGCACAGTGACAATCACCCGCTCTATCCCTAAAGGGGAAAACAGCTCTTTTAATATAGCTAACTCTTTGGTTATATTTTCTCTGCTCTTTAACGCTCCTGTTGGTTCACCTGTTGTTCCTGATGTAAAAAATATCACAGATGTCCCCATTGGGAGTTTATCAAAGTTAAGTGCTTCTACTCTTGGTTTGATAGAGGTGATATTTTTATCATACAGTATGGGAATAATATGTGTTTCAAACGCCTTATGAAGTATCAGATACTGCTCATCTTTGGGAATATTTTCCAATTGTAATATCTGTTTATCTGTTAACCAAACTCTATTAGATGATGAACCTATATCATCATAAGAACGTCTAAAAAGCCTTCCCTCTGCTGATTTATAGACTATCTTATTCAATTCTCTACCCAATCTTTAATCCTGTTGGTATAGGATTTATCAAAGAGATAAGCAACAAAAAGACCACCATAAATTGCTGAATTCTTAACCGTTAAAGGGCTAGAACGAATGATACTTCCAGTTAAGTTATAATGTCTTATAAATGTACCCAACCATAGGTTTTTAAACTTTTTCTCTATTCCCATTGAGGTTTTATATCCACTATATCCTGCATCTGTTTTGTGATAGGCTCTTCCCTTTTTTGAATGTCTAAGCTTAACACCATAGATATAGTTATGGTATCTGCTATCTGCAAATACCCCTCCTGTATGGAGTTGGAATTGATATCCATCTCCAAAATTATACTCTATGGAGAGTTTGGGGTCATAGATATAACCTCGATAATCTGCCCCTTTGAAATCAGAAGAGATAATAGCACGAATAGGTGCATCTATTTTGAGGCTTAACCCCTCTTTTTCATAGAGTGTATAGACCAAGGCAGGACCTATCTCTATCGAGGGGTCAAGGTCATACATCCCCTTACGAATACCTGAGCTTTTTACAGGTACTGAACCACTTAGGCTTAGTCGTAAAGAGAGGTTATTGATATCAAATAAATCTGCTTTTACCCCATTACCATCAATCTCTAAATTTTCGCTAACATAAGAGATGTAAGGAAAAGGAATATAGAGTGCATTGTTATGATCTGAACCCAAATAATCAGGGTAAAACATCACTCCTGCACCCATACCCAAGTCTAATTCTGAAGCATAAAGAGAGAGGCTACAAATTATTGCTAATAGTGTTTTTTTCATTCAGTTGTTTCCCTTTTTTATAATGTCAGTTAAATAGATTTATTTATTTTAGAAAATATCAATGAGGTATTGATGCCACCAAAAGCAAAATTATTACTCATTACATAAGTTATATCCTCTTCTCGATGCTCCCTAATATAATCCAAATTGGCACACTGTGGGTCTATATTCTCTAGATTTTTATTGGCAGGTAGAAGATGCTCATTAAGTGCCATAATTGAGATAATGGACTCCACTACCCCACACCCACCAAGTAGGTGTCCCATATAGCTTTTGGTACTGCTAATAGGCACATTTTTACCAAAAATTTCATAAGTAGCGTGTGACTCTTCGATGTCCCCTTTTTTAGTAGATGTTGCGTGTGCATTGATATAGCCGATATCTTCGGGGGTTAGATTTGCATTTTCTAGTGCCAAATTCATCACATTTTCCATCCCCTCTCGCGAAGGGGTGGTGAGGTGGTTACCATCACAAGTTGTCGCATATCCTATGAGTTCAGCATAAATTTTAGCTCCTCTTTTTTTGGCATGTTCATACTCTTCAAGCACCAAAGTTCCTGCACCCTCTCCGATAATCAATCCATCTCGGTCTCTATCAAATGGTTTTGGAGTAAGTTTGGGATTTTCATTGTACCCTGTACTGGTTGCCCCAATCACCTCAAATACTCCCTCTGAGAGATAGTGAAGCCCCTCTGCTCCTCCTACAAACATAATGTCTGACATTCCATATTTTACCGACTCATATCCTGTTCCGATGGCTTGTGAGGAGGAGGTACAAGCAGAACAGGTGGGGATATTACGCCCTTTGATAGTAAACATCGCTGCTAGATTAGCCGATACGGTATGACTCATCGCTTTGAGAAAGAGCATGGAGTTTTGACCTTTGAAGCTTTTGCTATTATAGACACTGCTTATCCACTCCATTAGCGTCTCATTTGCACCCATGGTAGAACCAAAAGAGAGACCTGTACGAAGGTCTTGGATTTGAACCTCATCAAGCCCACTATCATCAATCGCTTTTTGCATACTCTTGGCACTCATCATAGCTACTTTCCCCATGGAGCGTCTATACTTTCTAGGAATATCTTTGTAGTCTTGGTTAGCGATGGGTGCGGCGATAATAGTGGCAATTCCTGCTATCTCCTCTTGCCATTCCTGCATCACCTTGACTCCTGACTTGTTCTCTAAAATACTCTCTTTTAATGTCTGAATATCATCTCCAATGGGGGATAGAAATCCAATGCCTGTTACCACTACCCGTCTCATCGTGCCAACCCACCACTAATATTTATCACCTCTGCGGTCATGTAGCTATTGGTTGAAGCAAAAAAGACTGCGTGAGCTATCTCTTCTGGTCGTCCATATCGCTTTAGAGGAATCATGTTGGTTATCTCTTTGTTAAGATCTTTGGTCATTTCAGACTCCACCAAACCAGGGGCTATACAGTTGACCGTAATTCTATACCGTGCGAGTTCCAATGCCAAGCTTTTAGTAAAGGCGATAATCGCCCCTTTTGATGCGGAATAGTTGGTCTGCCCTATGTTTCCTACTATCCCTGAGATAGAGGAGATATTCACAATGGCACAATCTTTCTTTTTAATAAGTTTTGGTACTATTGCTTTGGTGACACGAAACATTCCATTTATATTGGTCTCCATCACCTCTTCCCACTCTTCATCACTCATCCAAAAAAAGAGATTATCTCTAGTAATTCCTGAGTTATTGACCAATACATCTACCTCTATATTGGCTAATTTATCTTTTATCTCTTGGCTATTTTTACTATCAAAGGTTATAATCTCTCCATGGTTATCTATCTCTTTTAAAATTTTTTTGGCTTTGGTCTCATTGCTATTGTAGTGGATATATATATAATATCCTTGTTTAGAGAACTCCTTAACAATTGCAACACCCAGTGAACCTGTTGCTCCTGTTACTAATACTTTCTTCATTATTTTAACCTTCTCTTTGTGCATCTAAATATACATTGATTGTACCAAAAATTCTCAAAAAGTATTCTAAAAATCTCCTTATAAAATAAAAGTTGACAAGATGTTTAGTATCTATTGTTAGATATAATATGCCAATTTTTTAATCTCAAAAGGCAGTAATAAAATGATAACAACACAAGATGTAAAAGAGAAAATAATCGCAGGATTAAACCTAGAGGAGATGAGCCATGATGAGATTTCAGATGATGATGCACTTTTTAATGAAGGGTTGGGATTGGATTCTGTAGACGCGATAGAGCTTATTGTAGTTTTGGATAATGAGTATGGAATAAAATTTGAAAATATGTCTGAATTAAAAGATATTTTTGCCACCGTGAAAACCCTTACCAAATATATCAATAAAAATATAAAAGAGTAGACACCATATGATTACAACAGACAGATTAAAAGAGATACTAATAGAGGGGTTAGCCCTAGAGGATATCGACCCCAATGAGATAGGAGATAGTGATGCTCTTTTCAATGAAGGTCTGGGGCTTGATTCCGTAGATGCGATTGAACTGGTTGTGATTTTAGACAATGAGTTTGGTGTAAAATTTAAAAATATGGAAGAGACAAAAGCTGTTTTTGTAACTATTCAACACTTGACAGACTATATTAATGAACATAAAAAATAAAAATATAAATAGAGAAGTTTATATAGAGAGTATGAGTGCCTGTTGCTCCGTAGGAGATAGCAGTGAAGTGATATTTGAGGCAACGCTTTTGGGCAACAGTGGGGTCAAAAAACATCAAGGTTTTTTAAATGACGAAACAGTGAGTGCTATTGGTAAAATCAGGAGTAGTAGAAGTTTTGATAGCCTCATTATAGAGAGCATAGAGAATATACTTTATGATAGTAAGCTAAAAGATTTCAGTACTACGTTTCTTTCTATTGGTACTTCGGTTGGGGGGATGGCATGGGCAGAAAATCAGTTTATCAAAGATGGTGGAAGTTATAAAAATATCAAACTAGAAAAACAATCGATACACTCCATTGCACACACTATCAAGAAAAAATTTAATTTCAAAGACTCAATAACCTTTTCTACTGCGTGTACCTCTAGTTCCAATGCCATTATTTTTGCCAAAGAGCTAATTGAAGCAGGAGCTTATGAGAGGGTATTGGTAGTGGGGGCAGACTCTATTAGCTATACCACCGTCAACGGATTTAATGCATTAGGAGTCCTATCTTCTGAAATTGCTACCCCATTTGATGCCAACAGAACAGGGATGAATGTGGCAGAAGGCATAGGGACAATACTGCTAAGTACCACACCAAGTGAGATTAAACTTGTAGGGGTAGGCTGTAGCTCTGATGCCTATAATATCACCAACCCCCACCCTCATGGAGAAGGAGCAAAACTTGCCATGAAAAATGCATTAAAGAGTGCCAATCTCAACCCTAACCAGATAGACTATATCAACGCACATGGTACAGGAACCATTGCCAATGATAGTGCAGAGGGCAAAGCGATAGAGGAGCTATTTCCCCACAATCCACCTGTTGGCTCGACCAAATCTATCACAGGACATACATTAGGTGCGTGTGGAGCGATAGAGCTTGTGATCTCCTCAATGGTCTTAAAAAAACAGATTATTCCTAAAAACTTTAATCTCAAAACCAAAGAGATAGATAGTCTAAATCTACTACAAAAGAGTATTAAAAACGAGATAAAATTTGTCCTCTCAAATGCTTTTGCATTTGGAGGAAATAACGTTTCTTTAATAGTTCAAAAGGTATATAATGAAAGATAATCTAAAAATTAATCTAAAAATCATCTCCTCTGCTTTTATCTCTGCTGAGAGTAAATGTGATGCACTAGATGAAAAAAAATTAGTACCTAAAATGATGCTACGAAGACGACTCACCCGAGGGGCAAAAATTGCTATCTACTTGGCTTCAGAGGTAGGCTATACGCATGAGAGAATTATCTTTGGCTCTGCCTATGGAGAGGTCAAAGCCACCGTGGATATTGTGGAGTCAATCTATAATAAAACCCTACTAAGCCCCACTGCTTTTCAAAACTCTGTACACAATACCCCTGCTTCGTATCTCTCTATCTTATCCGAAAATCAAGCCGAGGTAACCACCGTTTCTGACCTTTTTGATACTTCCTTATCTGTTTTAAAAACAGGAGCAGTAAAAGCATTAAGAGGCGATAGACTACTACTATTAAATGTAGATGCTTTCAGTTTTGAAGGTGTTGAGGATATCAACAACTGTAGAGTCTCTAAGTTAGAGAGTGGTGTGGCTCTGTTGGTGGAAGTAACAGAGGAGAAGTCAAATATTATGATTGAAAATATAAAAAATAGTGAAATATCCCCCTCTTTATGGCAGATGTTGGAGATTTATAATAAATCCAAAGAGTTAGAAAATCCTATTGTGGAGGTATTAATATGATAGCCGATATAAACCAATTGCCCCACAAAGCTCCTGTACGCTTTGTACGTGAAGTCATCAAAGATGGAGAGAATGATGCCATCTCTATGTTAGAGTTTTTAGAACCCCCAACCCTAGCTTCTGTGGTGGAATCAGCAGCCCAAAATGTCATATTTATCACCTCTCTATATCGTATCTATGATGGTGGTGTACTCACAGGTATGAAAAATATTGTACGTTATGAGAGACTAGAAGCAGGGGTCTACAGAATAGAGAGTAAAATTTCTACCCAATTGGACAGTTTTTGTATTTTCACCTTTGAGCTATTTCGCAATGAGAAAGTTGTAGCAGAAGGGGAGTTTAATGTGGTGATGAAACAAAGAGATATGCCTTTAACTTAGGAATACAAATTAAATAAGGAATCTTAAAAGGCAACTAAACAAATATCTTTAACTCTTGTTTTCCTTGGGGTAGCCTAATGGAGAGAAAAAGAGTCACCTCCACGCCATCTACACAAACAAACAGCTAAAATACTCCTAATATAAATAGGAGTCCCAAATGATAGAATCCCTCATAAACTTTTCATGGCGAAACAGATTTTTGGTCATTGCTACAACCATACTACTTTTATTAGGTTCATTTTGGGCGATTAAAAATACCCCACTTGATGCACTTCCCGATTTAACTCCACCTCAAATTATCGTCTCTGTCAAATGGAAAGGGCAGTCTCCTCAACTAATAGAAGACCAGATTATCTACCCTCTTACGAATGCTCTTATGTCCGTAGCAGGAGCAAAGACGGTTCGGGCTTTCTCCTCTTTTGAGAATGCTTTGGTCTATGTTATTTTTGAAGAGGGAGAAGATATTTATTTTTCTCGTGACCGTGTAGCTGAAAAAATAAATGAACTCTTGCCAACCTTTCCTAAAACAGCACAAGTTAAAATGGGACCCGATGCCACAGGGATTGGTTGGGTTTATGAGTATGCCTTGACCTCTAAAAGCAAAGATTTATCAGAGCTTTATGATTTACAACAGTACTATTACAAATATGCACTTCTAGGAATTAATGGTGTTTCAGAAGTAGCAACAGTTGGTGGGTTTGAAAAGAACTATCAAGTGACCATTAATGAAGCAAAGTTAGTAGAACAAGAGTTAAGTATTCAAGATGTTATAAAAGCAATTAAAGTCAATAACGAAGACCGTGGAGGTCGGATTATTTTAGAGAATGGCTATGAAAATATTATCCAAGCCATTGGTTACGCCAAAACCTCGGAAGATTTGGGAAATATTGTCATCAAAACACGCAATGGAAACCCCCTTAAAATCTCTGATGTGGCTGTGATAGATTTGGTTCCCTCTTATCGTCGTGGAATGGCTGACTTAAATGGTCAAGGCGAAGT
>JALTGP010000206.1 GCA_027076905.1 Campylobacteraceae bacterium
TCAACATATTCAGCCACACTACAATGGTCGGCAAAATTATCTTGCAACACCACTCCATGTGCTATGGAAAAAAACATAACAGTTAAGAGGAGTAGGTTTATTAACTTGTTCATTTGAGAATTATAGCAAAGTTTGATTAAACTAACTGATGTTACGATAATCCAAAATTAAAGAATTAGGAAACGATGGCTTTAGCCTCGTCTTATTTGGAATCAAAGTCTCCTATTCCTAATAGTTTTGAATAAAGTTTAATATGTTTTTAAACGTTAGATAAATAAAAGAGAGTTTAAACAAATATTAATCTAAGAGTTTTATAATTTCAAAAAAGAATATATTTTAAAGGTCAAAGATGAATAAAATTGAAGCGATAAAAAATGAGGTCAAAAAGATAATTGTGGGACAAGAGGAGTTGATTGACTCTTTGCTTATTGGGCTTATCTCTAATGGGCATATTCTTATTGAGGGTGTCCCAGGGTTGGCAAAGACCACGGCGATTAATGCGATATCCAAAGCGTTGGGGATTGATTTTAAACGAATTCAATTTACCCCTGATTTATTGCCAAGTGATGTGACAGGTACAGAAATTTATAACCCAAAGAATGGTGAGTTCTCGATTAAAAAAGGTCCTATTTTTACAAACTTGCTCCTAGCAGATGAGATAAACAGAGCTCCTGCCAAGGTACAATCAGCACTCTTGGAGGTGATGCAAGAGCGTCAAGTGACCATTGGAGATAGCTCGTTTGAAGCACCTAATCCATTTTTGGTTATGGCGACCGAGAATCCTGTAGAGCAGGAGGGAACGTATAGATTACCTGAAGCTCAACTTGATAGGTTTATGCTCAAAGTCTTGGTGGGTTATAACACCATAAAAGAGGAGCAGGAGATAGTTAATCGAGTGGCAATTAGTGGCTTTGAGAAGGTTGAGGCGGTGGCTTCGTTGGAGGATTTGGTAGAGATTAAAGAGGCGTTTAAAAAAATTCATGTTGATGATGCGATAAAAGAGTATATGACCAAAATAGTTTTTGCGACACGATTTCCTACAGAGTATGGGGTGGATGAGATAGCAGATTATATCAGTTTTGGTGCGAGTCCAAGAGCTTCTATTGACCTCTATAAAGCGAGTTGTGCTGTGGCTTTGATTCGTGGAAATGATTTTGTAACACCATTGGATATTAGCTATATTGTTCACTCTGTACTTCGTCATAGAATCGTGCTAAACTACAAGGCACAAGCTAACCATATTACCACCGATATTGTGGTTCAAAAAATTATAGAAAAAATCAAAGCACCATAATATGAACCAAGTAGCACAAGAGATACTTCTTCGTGCCAGAAAAGATGTCTTTTCTGGAAATCTTGGCAATCACTTAACTGCATTTCAAGGCGATGGACTTGATTTTCGTGAGATACGTGAATATGTGCATGGAGATGATATCCGTAAAATAAACTGGAAAGCAACAGCCAAGAGTCAAGGGCTAAAAACCAATGTCTTTAATGAGGAGAGAGAGTTAAATATTGTTTTGGCATTTATGACCACAGGTAGCATCAATTTTGGCTCAGTTAAACTCAAACAGGAGGTGGTATCTGAGATATTGGCTCTTTTGTCTTTTTCGGCAATAAAAGGACACAACCGACTGCAAAGTATATTTTTCGAGAAAAAAATAGAGCAGTTTTTTAAACCAAGTAAACAAGAATCAATGGTCTATAATATCGTGGAGAGTGCCATAGAGTTTGATTGTGTGGGCAGAGAGGTGGACTATGGTGCTTTTTGTACCTTTATCAACTCAGTGGTAAGAGACAAGTCGATTATCTTTATGATAGGGGATTTTTATGGGGATATTGATTTGAGTGAGATTGCCCATAAAAATGAGCTTTATGCCCTAATTGTACGCGATAGGTTAGAGGAGTATCCTCTGCTTCGTGGTAATTTTGAGCTAATAGATACCAATACATTGATGGGTTCAGAGGTGACAATTAATAAAAAGATAGCCTTGGAGTATAAAAGGCTTATTGAAGAGCAAGATATCAGACTTTTTTCTCATTTCTTGGAGCATCAGGTCACTTATGGCAAAATTTATACCGATGAGGATATCTTTTTGCGTCTCTCTGAGATTATCAAAGGGTAGTAAATGAATGATTTAAATACAACAAACTTAGAAAAACTGCGAGAGATAAAAGGGATAGTTGATGTGCATGAGTCGAGTTTAGAAAATCTCATCATATTGATTGCTCTATTTACTTTTGGAATATTGGTAGTGGGCAGTCTACTCTATTTTTATAAAAATAGACGTAGAAGAAAAAAGAGACTCAGCCGAAAAGAGGTTGCCATAGAACGACTTAGAAATATTAATTATGAAGATAGCAAAGAGGTCGCCTACACTTTTAGTGCTGATGGATATTTATGGATTAATAAAAACAGTGAAGAGGAGTTTATAGATATCGAAAAAGAGCTAATAGCCTACAAATACAAAAAAGAGATTCCAGAGATTACCAATGAACTAAAAGCAAGAGTTAAAAAGTTCATAGAGGAGATAAAATGAGTAGTTTTACCTTTGAGTACCCTTTGGCTTTTCTACTATTAATACTCTTTTTTGTCTGTTACAGATTGTGTAAACCAAAAGGGATATCACTCTATTTCCCCAATATTAAGATGCTTCAAAAGGCTTCAGAAAAGAGCCGATGGCTAATAAACACGCTTAAAGTTCTAATGGTCTTGACATTGGTAACAGCTTTGGCTAGTCCTATTTATCAGGATGATGTTATTATAAAAAATGATAAAGGGTATGAGATATCTCTGATTTTAGATGCCAGTGGGTCCATGCAGGAGTACAATAAATTTGGTATTGTCAAAGAGATAGTCAATGATTTTATCAACCAGCGAAAGCATGATAAGTTGGCATTGAGTATTTTTGCAGATTTCGCCTATGTGGCTGTGCCTTTAACCTATGATAAAAAGAGTATTAAAACGCTTTTAAGTAGATTGGAAGTTGGGATTGCAGGTAGACAAAAGACCTCACTCTATGAGGCTCTGTTTCTAAGCTCCAATCTTTTTAAGACCTCAAAAGCCAAAGAGAAGATAGCGATTTTACTCACCGATGGGGTGGACAATGCCAATACCATTCCGCTTGATGTGGCGATAAAAACAGCGAAAAAATATAAGATTAAAGTCTATACTGTTGGGGTAGGTGATGCAGGTCGAGATTTTGACCCAACAGTACTTAGAACGATATCCAAAGAGACAGGTGGAGAGTATTTTGGTGCAAATAGCATTGAGAAGCTCAAAGAGATTTATGAGACAATTAATAGTCTAGAGAAGAGTGAGATAACGACCAATAAGTATGTTAAAAAGAGCTACTACTTTCAGTATCTCTTGGCACTCTCTTTGCTTTTTTTGGGACTCTATTTTTATATGTTTAACAGGGAGTAGATGATGAGATTTGAAAATATAGAACTTTTATGGTTACTCTTGGCTCTTGTCCCTTTGGCTTTTTTGATAAAAAATCGAGCTAATGGATTGGGAAATATCTTTAGTAAAAAGGTTTTACAAAAGATAGAGATTCAAAAAAATATATTGTCGAAACGAGCCAGAGATATCTTGCTTTTAGGTGTTATGGCATTGACTATTATTGCCATTGCACGACCACAAATAGACAATGGTGAGATAAAGGTAAAAGCGAGTTTTATCTCGGTGGTCACTGCGATAGATATGTCAAAGTCAATGTTTGCCAATGATATCTACCCGACCCGTTTTGAGTTTGCTAAAGAGAAGTTTTTTACCTCATTAAACCATTTTAAAAATGCGAAGATATCGCTCATAGGTTTTGCGTCTCAGACCTTTCTTATCTCACCATTGACACAGGATTTTCACTCATTGAAGTTCTTGGCAAAAAATATGAATGCAGAGAGTTTGAGCCTAAAAGGTACAGATATTTATAGAACCATAGAAGAGGCTAACAACCTTTTTAGAGAGGAAAAAAAGAAGATTCTCTTGATGTTTACTGATGGAAGTGACCAAAGCGAGTTTAGTAAAGAGATAGCCTATGCGAAAGCACATGGAATTGTTATCTATATCTATAATATAGGGACAGACAAAGGTGGAATTATCAAAGATGCCAATGGTGTTTTAAAAGATAAAAATGGTGATATTGTGGTGGTAAAGCGTACTGATAGTATCAAAAAATTGGCAATAGAGAGTGGTGGAGCATATCTCAAATACTCCCTTGACAAAAATGATATCAAACAGCTTGTGGATGCCATACAGCAGAGTGCCAAAGCCAAAGAGGAGGAGAGTTCGACGATTAAAGATAGAAAAGAGATATTCTATTATCCTCTTGGATTGGCGATACTATTTTTATTTATTGCTCTGTTCTCACTAGCAAATATCAAGTTAAATATCACAAAAGAGGATAGATAATATGAGAATATTTATAGTTATTTTAGTTATAAGCAGTATCTTATCAGCATCCCTATTAGACTTCTCCTATCTTAGCGATGCCAAAGATGCATACAGCCAAAAAGAGTACGAGAAAGCAGAGAAGCTTTATCAAAAAGTAGAGGGTGATACATCAAAATTTAACCAAGCAGATAGCCTCTATATGCAAAAAAAGTATCAAGAGGCACTAGATATCTATGACTCAATCTCAGATGAGAAGTTGGCTTTTAAACGACTTCACAATATGGGAAACAGTTACGCACAACTGGGCAAGATAGACAAAGCAATCGCATCCTATGAGAAAGCCCTAAAGATAAAAGAGGATGAGGATAGCAAGTTTAATCTGGAGCTTTTGAAAAAGAAGAAAAAAGAGCAAGACAAAAAAGAGCAAGACAAAAAAGAGCAAGACAAAAAAGACAAAGACAAAGACAAAGATAAAGATAAAGATAAAGATAAAGATAAAAAAGATGACCAAAATAAAGACTCTAAGGATAAAAAAGATAAAGAGTCTAAAGATAAAAAAGATAAAAAAGATAAAGAGTCTAAAGATAAAAAAGATAAAGAGAAAAAGAAAAAAGAGGACGAAAAAAAGAAAGAACAAGAACAAAAACAAAAACAACCCCAAGAGTCAAATCAAACAAAATCTCAACCACCCATAAGTAATATGGAGGAGAGAAAATGGCAAAAAATGCTCAATCAAAAAGGGGTAAATACTCTAATGTTACCACTTAATAATAAAGGAGAAAATAGTGACAAAAAGAATCCTTGGTAAAATATTTTTACTATTTATTTTAACCGTTAATAGCCTGTATGCAGAACCAACAGTATCACTTAGCTCACCTGTTATCTACATAGGAGACAGTGTCGATGTGACGATTACTGCTGATGGGAAGAGTATAGAGTTTCCTAATATAAATGAGATAGAGGGGTTTGCCATCACAGGTACTTCGACTTCTGAATCTATCAATATTATTAATGGAACTACTACCAGAACAAAGTCTCAAAATTATCATCTTAGACCAACTAAATCCATTACAATTCCTTCGTTTAAGGTGCGTGTAGATGACAAAGAGTACAGAACACAACCCCTAGAATTAAAAGTTACCAAACCAGTTGCGAGTAAAAATGGCTCTCCTTTTGTGTTGGAGATGAAGTTAAATAAAAAAGAGGCGTATGTAGGTGAAGTGGTTGATTTAAGCATTGCATTCAAGAGAAGAATTGATGCAAATGCCCAAAAACTCCAACTTGGAGAGCCAAAACTAAAGAGCTTTTGGGTTAAAAAAGTGGACAACGTAGAACACGCTCAAGAGGGTGAGTATGTGATTCAGAGACTTCACTACAAACTGTTTCCACAAAAAGCAGGAGAGTTCACTATCCCACCCCTTGAAGCATTGGTAGGACAGATGGTTCAACGCCAACAGCGAAGAGGTTTTTTTGATGACCCATTTTTTGGCAGAAACCTAAGTTGGCAAAAGATATACTCTGCCCCTTTAACGCTCAATGTCAAAGCACTACCTAGTGGACTAGAACTCTATGGTAACTATAAAATTAGTGCCACAGTAGATAAAAAGAGCGTTACTGCCAATAAACCTCTCAACCTTACTATCAAGATAGAGGGTGAAGGAAATATTGACGACATTAAGAAGTTTGACCCAATTATAGACCACGCTTTGGTATATGCTGATGAGCCTGAAATAGAGTCTGCGTTAAGAGGGGATATTTATCATGGAACAGCCACTCAAAAAGTAGCGATTATTTCCGACCAAAACTTTACGATTCCCTCTCTATCATTAAGCTATTTTAATAAAGCAACAAAAAGTAAAAAGGTGATCAAGACAGAGCCAATTGAGGTTGAGGTAACAGGTAGCACCACTCAACAATCAACCCCCTCATCCATTGAGATGAGTTCTGCTACCCAAAAGGCGATGAACTCAACAATTAATAAAACAGCCAAAATGAAGGTAATTATTGAAAAAGAGGATGGATATATTAAGTATCTGTTTCTACTGTTGGGTGTAGCTCTTGGAGCAGGTGGTGTGGCACTCTTTAATTTCCTAAAAAACCATACTGCTAAAACAGAGCATGATATGGTAAAAGCAATAAAAAAAGTAAAAGGAGATAAGGCTCTGTTTGAGCTACTACTTCCTTATAGCAAAGAGGGAAAAGTAGTTTCCGATGCTCTTAATCTACTAGAAGCAAATTTATATAAGGGTAATAATAATCTCATTGACAGAGAGGAGTTGATGGAGTTTTTTGAGGAGTAGAGTAATTTTCTACTCCTCCTCTCTAAATTTTGTCTCCTCCAACCGTTTTCCAAAAATTAATACTGAAAAAAACCTATAACCCCATACCCCAAACATTACAAGCCATACGGTGATGGAGATGTCAAAAAATACAAAGAAATTCCAACCATTTGCAAGAGCCAAAGAGGTTAAAATACGCACAAATACTACTACTTGCGTCCAGTAAAACAGTAGGGTAGTAAGTCTGTCTGCTTCCATTTTATTACCTGAGTGACCAAGGGTGACACGTGTGCCAAATCCTATGAGTAGAGTGAATATAAAGCCTAGCAGTAGCATATGAATATCCAGATATAAGAAGTTGAGTCCACTGCTTAAGGAGATGATACTGGTGATTCCTGAGAGTGCAAAAGAGATAGGTATCCAAAATAGTCCAAGGTGTAGTATCCAAACGAGTGGATTGGGATTGGGAAATGGTAGTCTCCAGCGATGAAGCTCTTTTCCAATAAGATATGCCAAGAAAAAATCAGCTAAGAAAGAGGAGTGAGGTTGCATCATCTCTAAAAGAACATGAAGCCCCAATAGACCCACAATTACTCTAAATCTCTCCGTATGTTTCTCTATAGGGGCGTGTGAGAAAAAGGGTATCATTCTCTGTCCCACAGTGAAGGTTAGCAAAAATAGATAGAGATAGATACTCAGTTGTATAGAGAATATATGTAGAGAGGGAACCCACACACTCAAAATGAAGAGGAGATGTGCCACAATGCCAACCATGATAGCCACTAAAATCCAGTATTGGTCGGTTTTTTCACTTGGATACATGGGAGAAGCGTTATAGATACTCAAGAGAATATTTCCTGAACCTAGTTGGGCGATGAGTATTGTTATCATTGCCAAAATGATAAGCACAGAGGAGAAGATAGCTCCTAGTAAAAAGAGAATTGAGCCTACTAAAAAGAGTATAAATATGGGTAGAAAATCTTTTTGAGGAATGGCAGGAACTCCTGAAAATCTAGGAAAAGTAGTAAATAAAAATGCCAAAAATGCAGGAGAGAACATTAAGTATATCAACGAGTAGGCGTGATAGTTTTTGGCTGAAAACTCCGTAATAATAATACCTTTAAAAAAGAGCATAAATAGAAACATTGATAGTAAGGCATTGATAAATGCCAATAGAAAAAAAGGTTGATGGGGTTGAGATAGAAAAAAATGATTTTTTAAGTCTTTTATATCAAAGTTTTTTAGATTAAAGTTTTTTAGATTCATTGGTAACTGCCTTTATTAGTAGCTATTATCTAATAATAGCTTAATTTTTATAAAAATCAACATTGTTAATTTCTATTCTCTTTTTCAGTGATACCAGAGACCCCAAATCGTCTCTTTAGCTCCTGTTTTACTCTGTCAGGTGAGATATCACGATAACCAAGTCCCACAAGTGTATGGTAGAGCAAATCAGCAGACTCATAGATGACCTGTTTATCTGACTCTTTATCAATTGCTACACAGACCTCCTCTGCCTCCTCTTTAATTTTACTTAACATTAGCTTTTTGTTATTAAGGAGTTTTCTAGTCCATGATTTCTTCTCATCTTTAGAACTCTTACGCTCTAGGATAGTGTGATATAACGTATCTACTATACCATACATCGCATCGGTATCCACCTCTTGTTCTAGTACTCTTTTATTATGTGTGACCGAGGTGAAAAAACAGCTTTTGGTTCCTGTGTGACAGGCAACACCATTCTGTTTTATCTTGACCACTAGGGTATCCGCATCACAATCAAGCAGGATATCTTTGACCTCTTGGGTGTGGTTGGAGCTTTCCCCTTTTTTCCAAAGTCGTTGACGGCTTCGGCTAAAATAGTGGGCATAGCCTGTGCTAAGAGTGAGGTTATACGCCTCTTCGTTCATATAGGCTAACATAAGAACTTCATTGGTTTCGTGGTCTTGTGCAATTACAGGGATTAGGGGGGTTTTGTTCCAATTAATAGTCATGTAGGGTCTCCATAGGGTGCGATTGCTATCGCACCAAAAATTTATTTAAAAAGATTAGTTATTGAGCAGATATAGTTTTTTGCTCTTTCCCTTTGGCATCTACCCATATATTAGGTACAGCACCACCAGGGGTTAGGAAGATTTGAGCATCTCTATTTACTTTGAGTGCTTCATTAAACTTACCTTGGGTCTTAATCTGCTCTAGTTGTAGAAGCTTGGTTGTTAAACTGTCTGAAATAAGTTTGTTCGCTTTGGCTTGTTCTTCGGCTTCGATTCTAATCTTATCCGCTTCACCTTGAGCCACAATTCTATTTCTCTCCGCTTCACCACGTGCAACTTCAGCATTTTTTTGAGCCTCTTGGATGGCTCTCTCTTTTTGCTGTTCTGCGATATTTACATTTTGCTTTTCAGCTTGAAGTTGCTCAATTTTTTCTCTAATCTTTGCAGGAAGAACAATATTTCTAAGCTCAACAGCTTCAAGTTTTACAGGTTCTCCCTCTAACGAGTGAATTTTGTTTGTTACTTTGGTCTGAATTGCTGTGGCAATCTCATTTCTCATTTCAGGAAGCTTTTCAGCGGTGTATTGTCCAATAACATCACGAACTACCTCTCTAACTTTTGAGTTAATAATTTTTTCTTCCCAACTTGAACCCCATTTTTCAATGGTTTTTGGTGCACTTTCTGCTTTTAGACGATACTGCACAGCTAGGTCAATGCTTACCGTTAGACCTCTTTTGTCCAATACGGGAATCGCTTTGCTTCGTTTAACTCCACCCTCAAGGCTGTTCGCCCCCAAGGTTCTTTTTGAGTTGTAGTCATCTCCACGCATGGTATTGTCTTGATTACTATAGATAATCTGTTTCATTCTTGTGTTGACAATAATGACCCTCTCTATCATAGGGATATAGAGGTGTAGTCCTGCATTAAGTGGTTTTTCATTAAATTTTCCTGTATGGACTTTAATTCCTACCTCCCCTGAGTTGACAATCTCATAAGGTTTAAGAAATATAACTGCTCCAATAATTGCAAAAGCGATAAATAGCCATGGTGGAGTCTGTTTCCCACCACCGTTACTACCACCATTATTGGCTTGTTTTTTATTGGGGGTATGATTGTTATTACTATTGTTTGTATCCCCACCGTTGGATTGTTTTTTTTTGAAATAGTCGTTCATGTCTGCTGGCATAGATATCCTTAGTTTATGTATGTTAAATATTTAATATAGTCAGGATTCTTTCCTGCAACTACGTCAAAATAGGCACTTTGTAATTTTTCTGTTATCTCTCCACGAGAACCACTTCCGATAATTCGTGCATCTACCTCTCTTATGGGGGTTACTTCAGCAGCTGTTCCTGTTAAAAACGCCTCTTCTGCGATGTAAATCTCTTCTCGTGTAATGCGTCTTCGTCTTACCTCAATGCCCATATCTTGGGCAAGGTCGATAATGGTATTTTGGGTAATGGATTCAAGTGAGTTATCGTTGGGTGGTGAGATTAAAATCCCATCGCGTATCATAAAGAAACAAGCACCACTCGCTTCCGCGATGTATCCTTGGTCATCAAGCAGTAACGCCTCATCATATCCTGCTTCTACAGCTTCAAATTTTGCCATTTGAGAGTTAAGATAGTTGGCAACAGCTTTTGCTTTTCCCATTCCTGATGTATTAGGAGTTCGTGTCATAGAGGAGATTTTTAATCTAATTCCTCTTTTTAGCCCCTCTTCACCCAAATAAGCTCCCCACTCCCATGCGGAGATAGAGACCTCAACAGGTGCATCTTTGTGATAAAGACCCATAACACCGTAACCTAAATAGACCAACGGTCTAATATAAGCACCCTCAAAAAGCTCATTCTCTTGAAGTAGTTTTATCTGTGCATTATTTAACTCTTCCATGCTATAGGAAACATCCAATAGTGTCATTTTTGCTGAGTTTAGAAGACGTTGTGTATGCTCTTGTAGTTTAAAAATAGCACATCGTCCATCAACAGTTTTGTAGGCTTTTGTCCCTTCAATTGCTCCATTTCCATAGTGCAAAGTGTGTGTAAGTACGTGAACTTTGGCATCATCCCAAGGGGTCATTGTACCATTCATCCAGATATATTTTACTTTATCCATTTTATTATTGCTCCAAACGCTCTATTTGGCGTTAAATTTAGTAGGTGATTTTAGCCAAATTCTAGTTAGGAAATGTTTACATCTAATTAAAAATATATTTACTTCTGTTTATATACTAAACAATTAACACAATTTTTAAGATAAAAGAGTGATAACCCTACAAATTAAAAGGAAAATATCATTATCATGATGTTAATACATATACAAAAGGATAAATGGAATGATTAACAAAAAGTTATTAGTTGCAACAACAGTGACGGCACTATTTTTAGGAGGATGTCTCGATTCAGCGACAGGAGAGTCTCAAAGAGAAGCAAATGGTGATACCAGTATGTTAAAAGTCGAGAAAGTTGTGGTAAAACAAGAGGAGTCAAAATCAGCACCTGCTCAAAAAGCAGCAGCACCAGCAGGTGGAGTTGATACCACAGCATGTGCAGCCTGTCACGGTGTAGATTTTGAGAAAAAAGCGATGGGTGTATCTAAGATAGTTAAAGATTTAACTGGAGTAGAAATTGTAACCGCATTAAATGGGTATAAAGATGGCTCATATGGTGCTGGAATGAAAGCGATTATGAAAGGTCAAGTAGCAGGACTTGATGCAGCATCCATTGATGCTATTGCTGCAAAAATTAGTGGTGCTTCAGCTCCAAAAGCAGAAGAAGCAACTCCTGTCAAAGAGGAAGCTCCAAAAGCAGAAGAAGCAACTCCTGCCAAAGAGGAAGCTCCAAAAGCAGAAGAAGCAACTCCTGCCAAAGAGGAAGCTCCAGTAGCTCCTGCGGTAGAGGTAAATACAGCAACGTGTGCAGGATGTCATGGTACTTCATTTGAGAAAAAAGCTATGAATGTCTCTAAGGTGGTAAATGAGTTGAGTAAAGCAGATATCGTAACAGCACTTAAAGGTTACAAAGATGGAACATATGGTGGTGGAATGAAAGCACTTATGAAAGGTCAAGTAGCAGCACTTAGTGATGCTGATATAGAAGCAATTGCTAATAAATTTGGTAAGTAGAACTCCTTTCTTTTTACAATCTCTTCAGTACCTCTCTATTTAGAGGTACTATTTCTTACTTTTTAACTTCTATTGAGCTATAATTTTTACAAAATTTAAAATGGACAACAAGAGAACAACGCAATGTCACAAAAAATAATATAATTGAAGGATATCCTATGTTTGGAATATTTGAAAACAGTAATAAAATCAATGAGGCACAGATTTTTATGGGAAGTGTCGAAGAGAGTCGAGAGAGTTTAAGTGAACGGAAAAGTCCATACAGTGGTGAGGTGGTGAGCCGTGTACCTATCTGTACTGCTGATGATACCACCCGTGCATTAAAAATAGCATATGAGGCATCCAAGGTAGCCAAAAAAACACCCCTTCACCAGAGAATCTCATGGCTAGAGGATGTGGCAGATAATCTTAGAAAATATAAAGAAGATATGGCGTTAACCTTGGTTAATGAGGTGGGAAAACCATTGGCATTTGCCCGTTTGGAGGTGGATAGGTGCATCGAGACCATTGAACTAACCGCCAAAGAGCTAGTTGCCCTTCATGGTGAGACAGTTCCTACTGATGTTATGCCTAGTGGAAAACAGACCATTGCCTATTTTACTCGTGTTCCAGTAGGTGTAGTTGCCTGTATTACCCCTTTTAATTTTCCGTTAAATTTGGTAGCACATAAGATAGCTCCTGCATTAGGTGCAGGAAATTCTGTGGTGTTAAAGCCTACTCCTGAAGCCCCACTTACTGCCTATAAGTTAGCCAAACTTTTTAACAGTTCTCCTTATGCGATAAAAGATGCACTAAGCGTGGTCTATGGAGATGTTGAGGTGGGCAGTACCTTGGTAAAAAGTGCTATTCCTAGAGTTTTGTCTTTTACAGGTTCTGTTCCTGTTGCTAATATTATCACGCAACAAGCGGGAATCAAAAAAGTAAGTTTAGAGCTTGGGGGAAATGCTGCGACATTTATTGACAAAAGTGCTGATATCAAACACGCTGCGTCACGTTGTGTCTTTGGGGCATTTGTCAACTCAGGACAGGTCTGTATCTCATTGCAACGTATCTATGTTCATGCTGATGTTTATGATGCGTTTGCTACCGAGATGGCAAAAGAGACTAAGGTTTTAAAAGTAGGCTCTCCCTATGAGGAGGATACCTTTATGGGACCGCTTATTGATGAAGAGTCTCTAACCCGTGCCAAAGAGTGGGTTGCTTCGGCACAAGATGAAGGAGCGACACTTCTTGTAGGTGCAGAGGTGATTGATGGTGCATTTAGCCCAACGGTGATGACCGAGGTAACGGATGATATGAAAATTGTTTGTGAAGAGGTGTTTGCTCCTATTGTAAGTCTGGTAAAAGTTGATGCTTATGAGGAGGCGATAGAGAAGATGAATGACTCACCTTATGGATTGCAGTTCTCTATCTTTACCAATGATTTACGACTCACCCAACGATTTATAGATGATGCTGAGTGTGGAGGGGTGGTTATCAATGATATCCCAACATTGCGTTTTGATGTGCAACCTTATGGAGGTTCAAAACTCTCAGGTGTTGGCAGAGAGGGACCAAAGTGGGCATTAGAAGAGTTTACCGAGATAAAAAATGTCGTTATTTGTTAATTTTTTTACAGCAGATGGTTTTTTAGGAACAGAAGCACTTTTTCACATGGACATAGTTATGCTCTTTATTGTAGCCTTACCTTTTTTGCTAGGATTCTCTCTATTTTTTGCACTAAAAGAGGAGTATGACCTCTATATCTCCTCACAAAAGATACTCTTTTCACTAACCTTTATGGGGTTGTTACTCTTTATATACGGAGTATATTTACAAGGTGGAGTAGAACCAAATGCAAAAGAGAGCTTTTTTAGTTCTGCTGTAGCATTTAATATCTTAGTATTTCAGATATTTATCTCGGCGGTGACTATTATCACATGGTTTAGTGTGATTCAAATCTCACTCGCCGACTACAAACGAAGAGTTCTGCCTGGAATGTATAGTAGTAACCATGAACGTGCAGTCAAGAGGGTGTTTATATTAATTCTATTAACTGTTGCCTCTTCGATTATTGTCTATTTGATACTTTTTTTTAGGCTGTAAATTTAGGTTATAGAAAAGCTATTTTCTCCTCTACAGGTGCTAATATACCCCAATACTAATATTCGCATCTCCCAAAAGTGTATAGTTACCATCTTTTTGGGAAGGTCTCTCTATCGCCTTTATTTCGACTACATAGAGATTTCCATTTCCACCTGAACAGGGTGGAAGATAGGCTCCTTTTTTCTTTTTAAACTGTTCTCCTTGATGTTTTCTAATAGAGTTAAATCCTGTAGGGAGGGTAAATGTTTCTCCATGTATAGAAGGAATTATGAGTGTAGAATTAGCATCTTTGACCTTATATCCTACTACTCCATGACCACCATGGCTCATTCCTTTGAAGCTCTCATCTGAAAAAGAGAGGATAATATAGTTGACCTTTGTGGGTAAATTGGAAATGCTTAACGCAGGGGAGTTCCCTCCCCTTTTATTGTAGTCTGAGCAGACCTCATCTTTGGGAACCGTTTTACCATCCCATTTTTTATCTGCAAAGGAGACATTGAGTTCTACTTTATCTTTGGCTGTTTGATATCGAGGGGTATTGTTCGAAGCATCAGAACAGGCAGTAAAATTAAGTGCTATGGCGAGTGTGCTTGTTAGTGTATATAATAGTGTTTGTTTCATAATTTTTTATTAACTCTCTTTGGTTATTTTAAATTGCTCTAATTTATTGAGTAGGGATTTTTTAATGATTTCTAAATCCTATATCTTTTTTAATAATTCTTCTTTTTTCATCTTCATCCAGTATACTACCAAAAAAGTTATAAGGATAAGATATGTTAGAAATTGGAGATGCAATACCTGCATTTTGTTTAGCAAATCAAGATGAAGAGGAGATATGTTTTAGAGATATCAAAGGGAGATGGGCTGTGATATATTTTTATCCAAGAGACAACACCCCAGGGTGTACCACTGAAGCGTGTGATTTTACCCAAGCATTGCCAAACTTTACCAACCTTAGTGCCATTGTATTGGGGGTTAGTCCTGATAGTCCAAGGAAGCATCGAAATTTTATCGAGAAAAAAGAGCTAAAGATTACGCTTCTGGCAGATGAAGAGAAGTCATTATGTAAAGATTTTGGGGTATGGCAACTCAAAAAGAACTATGGTAAGGAGTATATGGGGGTAGTAAGAAGCACCTTCTTGATTGCTCCTGATGGAACATTGGCATATAAGTGGGAAAAAGTAAGGGTCAAAGAGCATGTCAAAGCTGTTCAAGAGAAACTTGAAGAGCTTTGTGCCAATTAAAATAGGTCTGGATACTCAATATCAGTAGGGGTCTCTTCTCGCGTTGGTAGAGGAGAGGTATCGGTAAAGAGCTCGGTAGTTACACCATTTTTACTATTATAGACCCCTTTTGGAACCTCAAACTTTTTTGGTAGGTTTGGATAGAGTTTGTATAGCTTTTTGAAAAAGTATGAGAAGGCAGGAGCAGCCGTTGCTCCTCCTGTACCACCCCTTCCTATAGGTTTGTTGTTATCTCGTCCAATCCAAACAATTACTTCTGTTGAAGGGGAGTATCCACAGAACCATGCGTCCACATTTTTGTTGGTAGTTCCTGTTTTCCCTACCAGCTCAACCCCAGGAACTTGTGCATTTCGTCCTGTTCCTCTTTTGACAATATCATGTAAAATATCGGTCATCAAATAGGCTTGTTCAGGAAGGGTAAAATCAGCAATTTCTTGGTTTTTTGCCTCATAGATAACGGTTCCATTTCGTGAAGTTACCTTGGAGATAAGACGGGGTTCAATCATATGTCCACCATTCGCAAAGGCAGAGTATATCTGTGCCATCTTAACAGGAGTTACACCAAGGTTTCCTAGTGAGATGGACATATCATGAGGGATATGAGGAATATTAAGTGGTTTTAGTTTCTCAAATATACGCTGAATTCCTACTTCTGTTACAAGATTAATGGTGGCAAGGTTTCGTGAGTGTACCAGTGCTTCACGAAGTTTTATAAATCCTACAAAATCACTCTCGTAGTTTTTGGGTCGCCAAATCATACGTTTTCCATTTTTATAGTACTGGAAAGTTCGTGCCACATCGGTTAGCTCAGTAGAGGGGTTATATCCCAAATCCAGTGCTACTTGATAGAGAAATGGTTTAAAGGCAGAACCAGGTTGACGGTTCATCATGGTCACACGGTTAAAGGCAGATTTTTTATAATCAACTCCTCCTACCATCGCTTTTATGTCTCCTGTCTCATTGTCAACGGCTAAAATAGCTCCATTAAGTGTAGTTTTTTTAAGTGACTCTTTTCGCTTTTTTACAATTTTTTTATGGGCATAACGTAACGCTTCTCGTGCAATTTTTTGCTGTTCCATATCAATGGTGGTGTAGATGGTATATCCCCCCTCTTTGATATCAGGAAAATCTTTTACTAATCGACGAACCACCTCATCGGTGATATAAGGAGCGATATTTTGAGTCAGTGAAGTATGATGAATAGTTGGGGTCTCTTTTATCGCTTTTAGGTAATCTTTTTCAACTATCCAGCCAAGCGTTCGCATTCGTGTCAAAATAGTATTGGCACGTTTTAAAGCTCTGTCCAAATGACGTACAGGGTTAAATCGTGAGGGGGCATTGGGCAGACCAATCAAAAGGGCTGACTCTTTGAGGGTTAGCTCATCAAGATTTTTATGGTAATACCCTTTTGCGGCTGTCTTGACACCCATGTAGTTGTTTCCAAAAGGTATCTCATTGAGGTAGCGTTCAAGTATCTCCTCTTTGGTTAAGGCATTCTCTACTTTCATGGAAAGTATCGCCTCTTTTAGCTTTCGGGTGTAGCTCTTTTTAGGAGAGAGCAAAATCTTTTTGACAAGCTGTTGGGTAATGGTACTTCCACCCTCTACACGTCTTCCTGCATTATAGTTTCGCACCGCTGCTCGGATAATCGCATCGGGGTTGACCCCTGAGTGTTCAAAAAATCGGGTATCTTCAATGGCAATAAGTGCTTCGATAAGATAACCAGGCATCTCATCAAATTTGGCATAGAGACGGTGTTTTCCTGACATGATATTGGCGATTTTATTCCCTTGATGATCGAGAATGACGGAGGAGGTTGCAGGAGAGTAGTTAACCACTTTGTCCAAATCAAGTTTGATTTCATTATAGGCGTAGACAAATGCTGCAAAGAGAGCGATAATAAATATTATCACTAGCATAATTGAACCTTTAATTAACTGATTAATCATTATGTTTTATTCCTATTTTTTGTTGGTTACTATTATATCTAAAAGTGATTGAGTAGCTTCTTTAATGCCTTTTTTGAACTTCCAAGACGAGGAATAACTCTTAAAATGGGTTTATCTACGGTTGGTTGTCGAATCGCTCCTACGAGATAGCCTTTTATGATAAGTGCCTGTTGAAGTCGTTGGGTCATGGGATTATCAGCAATAGGAATGGGTAAGATAAGGGATTGTATCTCAATCCCTGTTACCTTTTTGACCACGGCTTGACGCTCTTTTATCTTATCACTAAAGTTTTGTGGGTTGTTGGCTACTTTGCTAATATTTACCAATGCCAATGCTGTATCAAAAATGGAAGGAGCAGTGGAGTAGATAATTGGTTTGGCACGGTTTTCAAGGTAGCTAATAATCTGAGCACTTGCCAAGATATATGCTCCGTAACTTCCATAAGCTTTACCCAATGTTCCCATCTTGATATGATTATCTTTTGGCTCAATATTATAGTACTCAAATACCCCCAAAAGTTTTTCGCCCAAAACTCCTGCACTGTGTGCCTCGTCTACAATTAAAAGAGCTTCCTCTCTATCTGCTACCTCAAATATTTCACGAGAACAGACGACTCCTGACATGGAGTAGACTCCCTCTACGGCAATTATTTTACGCCCGATAGTATGCTTTTTTAGCTTCTCTTCTAGGTCTTGTGGGTCATTATGCTTAAATTTTATAACCCTATCACCCAATAGCCCCGTTGCCATCATCCCACTGGCATGATAATCCTCATCAATAAAGAGCATATCTTTTTTGCGTACCAATGACTCTATAAGTGCCATATTTGCCAAAAAACCAGACCCAACAATGATTCCCTCTTCAAATCCATTAAGAGAGCAGAGCGTTCGCTCTAGTCCTTGGTGTATCTCATGGTAGCCATTGACCAGCATACTTGCCTTTGGGGAGTGGGTATCAAAATCTTTAAGCCAATCAAATGCTTTTTTAAATTGTTTTTTGTCATTGGAAAATCCCAAATAGTCATTGGAGGCAAAATCAATAAGGTTCTCATCAAAAATCTGTCGCTGTCGGAATCGTTCTGCTTTTTTTAGTGCTTTTAGTTCATTTTGGTACATTGGTTATTCTCTTTTTTATTTATCTTTCAATTTTTTCATTAAAATTTTTGCAAAACTAGGAAGCGATAGCTTTAGCCTCGTTTTATTTGGACCTAAAGTCTCCGATTCCAAATAGTTTTGTAATAAATCTATTTATTTTTTTGTTACGTTGAGTGTATTCTATCTAAAATATCTCTAATCACAACATAAAATGGTTTATCGCTCCATTTCCCTCACCTAAGAGTTTATCTTTTCCTGCGTCAATGGCTCTATTGAGATAGGCACACGAGATAATAACTGCCTCCTCCAAATTTAGCCCCAAGGTAAGGTGTGTCGCAATTGTCGAAGATAGTGAACAGCCTGTTCCATGGGTATTTTTTGTATCAATGCTTAGATTATTAATAGTAACAAGTTTATCTTCATCTCTAATATACAACATATCGGTCATCATCTCTTTTGACGCTAAATGCCCTCCTTTTAATAAAACAGAAACTGAAAACCTTTTACCCAACTCTCTTGCCGATGCTTCCAGATTATCCAGAGAAATCTCATGCCCTATTAAAAGCTCTGCTTCGGGAATATTAGGTGTGATGAGGTAGGTATGAGGCAGAAAATTTTTAAGTTGCTCTATAGCATTTTCATCAAGTAACCTCTTACCTGAGGTTGATATCATAACAGGGTCTAAAACAATTCTCTCTATTTTATAAAAAGCCAACCTCTCTTGCACCAGTGAGATAACATCTGCCGAGTGAAGCATTCCAATTTTGATAGCCCCAAACGAGATATCACTTAAAACAGCATCAAGTTGTGCTTTTATATGAGAGTGTGGAAGAGGGTGAATATCGGTGACACCTTGGGTATTTTGTGCCGTAGAGGCAGTAATAACTGTCGCTCCATATCCACCATTGGCAGAGATGCTTTTGATATCAGCCTGAATCCCCGCACCTCCTCCAGAGTCTGACCCTGCAATGCTCAAAACGCTTGGATATCGCTCTATAGCCATGCTTGTAACCTCTCTACATTGAGACCCATTGCAGTACTCTCATTGCCATGAACATCGTTAATATATTTTTTACAAAACCCTTCAACCATACATCCTCCTGCTTTACCATCCCATAGATTACTCTCTAAATACTCCTCGAAATCATCAGGTTCAAATGTTTTAAAACTATAATAGGTTGCCGAAACATCAGAGAGATAAAAATCTTTAGTTTTGTAGTGCATGGCTGAGATAATTGCTATGGTTGAACCACTCTGCAGTTCCAAAATTCGTCTGGCATCATCCTTATTTTTCGGTTTTCGTAGAAGCTCACCATTAGAGGATAAAATCACCGAGTCAGCTGTAAGTAAAGGAGTCTCTAGTCCAAACTCTTTAATGGCAGATTCTAGTTTACCTCTACTTGCGATATAGGCAAAATCTTTGGCTTTTCTGGTGATGATAAGCTCTTCGTCATAATATGGTGCTTGTTGTTTGAATGCTATATTAAACCTCTTTAGTAGGAAGGCTCTTGATTGTGAATTTGAGGCGAGATGTATCATAAAGATACTCCTTTTTTAGGGAATATAACCATTTAACCTTAAAACTATTTTGTTAAAATTAGCGAGATTAATTAGAACTAAAAAGGTATTAAATGAAAACAATATTTAGAGAATATGATATAAGAGGAATCTTTGAAAAAGAGCTTAATAAAAAAAGTGTCAAGTTAATTGGCTATTTTTTAGGTCAAAAGATAAAAGGTGACAAAGTAGTCGCTATTGGGTATGATGCTCGTTCTCACTCGCCAATTCTTCGAGATTATTTAACTTCAGGGCTGAATAGAGCAGGATGTAAAGTTCTTGATATGGGCATGGTAGCAACGCCTGTTAATTATTTTGCTAATTATATTACTCATGATGGGATAGAGACTGATGCATCAATTATGATTACAGGGTCTCATAATCCTAGTGAGTACAATGGCTTTAAGATGACAGTAGATAAAGCCCCATTTTTTGGAGAGGATATCTACGCGTTAGGTGATGAGATTATTGCCAATGAAGAGATGATTATCGAAGACAACACCACCTCCACCTCAATTGATGTTAAGACCCCCTATATTAACTATATGATTGAGAATTTTTCACATCTAAAAGCGATGGATAAAAAAATAGTCCTAGATTGTGGTAATGGGGTAGCGGATACGGTTATCTCTGATATTTTTGATGCATTGGAGTTTGATTATAGGGGGTTGTTTATGAAACCTGATGGAACTTTTCCAAACCATCATCCTGACCCCTCTGTTGAAGCAAATCTAGTCGATGTGAAAAAGGCATTATCCCAAGATGGAGACATAGCATTTGCCTATGATGGTGATGCTGACAGAATCGCCGTACTTACTCATGAACATAACATAAAAGGTGACCAGATGGCACTTCTCTATGCGATGAAGATGGAGAATCCAACCGTCATTGGAGAGGTGAAGTGTTCACAAGTGATGTATGATGAGTTAGATCGTCGAGGGACTACGGCAATTATGTACAAAACAGGTCACTCAAACCTCAAAGTAAAGATGAGAGAGACAGGGGCTGATTTGGCTTGTGAAGTGAGTGGACATATCTTTTTTAAACACCGATATTTTGGCTATGATGATGCCATCTATGCCACACTAAGAATGCTAGAACTTGTGCATGATGGGATAGACCTTGATGCTGAGATTGATGCTTTACCACAGGTATTTTCTACAGAGGAGATAAAGGTTGAGACGACGGAATCCCAAAAGTTTAAAATTATTGACAAAGTAAAAGAGCTATTGGAAAATCCTCCCCAAAACTTCCCAACCATTAAAAGCATTATAGATGTAGACGGTGTGAGAATAAACTTTGAAAAGGGGTGGGGTTTGGTTCGTGCAAGTAACACCACACCTGTACTTGTGACCCGTTTTGAGTCCACAGATGAAGCATTGGCTAAAGAGTATGAGATTCAAGTCAATACCCTTATTAGTATGGCAAAAAAGGCTCTTTAGGGCTAAATTTGAGGATTAAAATCCTCTTAGACTGACCCCTAACCACAATGCAATAAGCCCCAAAATAATATTAAGAGGAAGCATTAATCTAGGTAACATAGAGAGCATCTCTTTTGCCTCAGACAAGTTTCCTGCATCAAAAAGCTTTTGGGCTTTTTGTTGTTTAAGGTACATGGCAACAAAGTTAATGGTCATAATCGTCCAAACCCCCTCTTTTAGGTGCATTAGCATGGTGGTATCATCACTTTTTAGTGCCAATATCATCACCACAGCCGTAAGTAAAAGTATCAAAATAAAAGGTATAACGATATTGAAAAATTGCTTCATAATCGCTAGAGTACGACCAAGACGTACATGAGGCTCTTCTATCTTTTGAATATTGGGGTGAACAGCTAAACGAATCGCTATCATTCCCCCCACCCAAATAATTGCAGAGAGTACATGAAAAAATATAATTTCATGAGAGTAAGTTGTAAAAAGTTCTGTTAGTGTTTGTTTCATACTAAATTTATCCTATTTATAGTTTTTAGACAATATAACGGATTTTTCATAAAGAGTTTTGTAAAAAGTTTAATTATTTATAAAAAATTATCAGTAGTACTAACATAATCACTTTTTTTGTATACCAAGCATAAGGAGGCTCTACAAACTGAAAGAGGTTAAAGGTGGCTAGTTTTATTTTCATGGTGGAAGTATAGCTAACATATAGCAAATATTGTGTTAGGCTACCTTATCAACTTGTAACCAAGTTTTAGATAAAATCGCGACAATAATTATAATTAGGGATAAACTAAAATGAGTATAGAAAAAACCAACGTAGATATAAAAACATTAGTAAAAAAGTATAATACTCCTTTGTATGTGTATGATTTCAATAGTATTACAGAGCGTTACAATGAGTTAAAAGGGGCATTTGATGGGAAAAAATCACTGGTTGCGTATGCTGTAAAATCTAACTCAAATTTAGCTGTTATTCGTCATCTTGCCAATCTTGGAGCAGGGGCTGATTGTGTGAGTATTGGAGAGGTCAAACGTGCATTAAAAGCAGGAGTTAGCAGATATAGAATTATCTTTTCAGGAGTAGGAAAAAAAGATGAAGAGATACGAGAAGCTCTCTCTTTTGGAATTTTGCTTATTAACCTAGAGAGCGAAGCGGAGATGAAAAGGGTTGAGATGATTGCTCGTGAGTTAGAGATAGAGGCTAGAATCTCTATTAGGGTAAATCCAAATGTTGACCCCAAGACGCATCCTTATATCTCAACAGGATTGCATGAAAATAAGTTTGGCGTAAGTATTGATATGGCAAAACGGATGTATATTTATGCAAAAAAATCAGAAAACTTAAACCCTATTGGTATCCATTTTCATATCGGTTCACAACTAACAGAGTTATCTCCCATAGAGGAGGCGTGTAACATCGTGGCTGATTTGGTACGTTCGCTTCAAGCACTTGATATTGAGATTAAATTCTTTGATGTTGGTGGGGGAATAGGCGTGGTCTATGATGATGAGGTAACGATTAAACCTGAAGCCTATGCCCATGTAATTACTCAAGCTATAAAAGGGTTGGATGTGACTATTTTGTCAGAACCTGGACGATATATGATGGCAAACTCTGGTATTTTCTTGACCAGAGTTTTGTATGAAAAGGTAAATGGCGATAAACGCTTTGTGATTATAGATGGGGCGATGAATGACCTGTTGCGTCCAAGCCTCTACAACGCCTATCACAAAATAGAAGCGGTACAAAAAGAGGGTGAGATGAGCCTTGCAGATGTTGTGGGTCCTGTGTGTGAGAGTGGAGACTTTTTGGGTAAAGATATTGCCTTACCTCCTTTGGAACACAATGATATTTTGGTGGTTCACTCGGTAGGTGCGTATGGTTTCACCATGTCTAGCAACTATAATACCCGAGGAAAGGTGGCAGAGGTTGCTGTATCGGATGGGAAGGATTACCTTATTAGAGAGCGTGAGACATTTGAAGACCAGATACGTCTCGAAGAGAGTTGTGATAGCAGTTGGCAAAAATAATTTATAAAATTAAACAGAAGAGAGTAAGGGGAAAATATGACACTTGATGAACTACGCATAGGAATTGATAAGATAGATAATAAGCTACTGGAGCTTTATAATGAGAGAATGGAGTATGTTCATCAAGTTGGAGAGCTAAAGAACACCACAGGTGCACCCATCTATCGACCAGAGAGAGAGCAGTCGATACTCAATCGGCTAAAAAATAGAAATAGTGGAAAGCTTACTGATGAGGCGATTGATGCACTATTTATAGAGATGTTTACTGTGGCTAGAAACCTTGAACTTCCTGAGCGTGTTGCCTATCTTGGTGAGGAGGCTAGTTTTACCCATCAAGCTGCCAAGAGTAAATTTGGATTGATGAGTTCCTATCTGCCCATTAACTCCATACAGGGTATATTTAGAGAGGTGAGTAGAGGAACAGCAAAGTTTGGGGTGGTTCCAATAGAGAACAGTTCCAACGGTATCGTGAGTGATACTATCTACTCTTTGGATGCATTTAACCTAAAGATTATTGCAGAGATGGTGCTAGATGTTCATCTTGCCTTTGCTACGCTAAGTGAGGTCAAAGATATCAAGAGAATCTACTCCAAAGATATCGCTTTTGGTCAGTGTCGAAATTTTTTAGAGGATTTGGGGCTTGATAATGTGGAGTATATTCCTGTAGAGTCTACAGTAAAAGCGATTAAAATGGCACTAGAGGACGAAGAGGCAGCAGCCATCTGTCCTAAAGTAGCCTCAACGCTCTATCGTTTACCACTTCTTTTTGATAATATTCAAGATGCAGACAATAATCGAACACGATTTTTTGTTATTAGTGATTTTGAAAATCTTCCATCCCCTTCAGACAAAACTTCTATTTTGGTTCGCCTACCAAATACCCCTGGTGCATTGGTTGATTTTTTAAATGATTTTGAGAGTGCACATATCAATTTAACGAAGATTAAGTCACATATTATAGAGGGGCAATCACTTTTTTTTATAGAGTTTGATGGACACCAAGACAATGATAATATCCAACAAATTGTTAAAAAACATGGTACGTGTATTAAGATATTAGGCTCTTATGTTAAAGAGACAGATGATGTATAAAAGGAATAGGTAGATGAAGTTTAATGACGCACTAAAAGATATTAAAATATATGAGGCAGGAAAGCCCATTGAGCTGGTGGTTAGAGAGTTTGGAATTGACCCTAAAGATGTGGTAAAATTAGCCTCTAATGAGAACCCAA
>JALTGP010000207.1 GCA_027076905.1 Campylobacteraceae bacterium
CTCTCTTTTGAAGAGCTATTTTTATTTATGAAAGTAGCCATGGATGAGGGTGTTACCAAGATTCGGATTACAGGAGGAGAGCCACTTTTGCGTGAGGGGCTAGACACCTTTATCAAGATGATTCATGACTATAAGCCTGATATTGATTTAGCACTAACTACCAATGCTTACTTACTTCCTCAAACAGCACAAAAACTTAAAGATGCAGGACTTAAACGGCTTAATATTTCATTGGACTCTCTAAAGCCTGAAATTGCTCAAAAAATAGCTCAGAAAGATGTCTTAAAACAGGTTCTTTTGGGCATAGATAAAGCCCTAGAAGTTGGGCTTGGTGTTAAAATTAATATGGTTCCTCTCAAAGGGATTAATGATAATGAGATTATAGATGTGATGGAGTATTGTCGTGAGCGAAATATCAAAGTTCGTTTTATTGAATATATGGAAAACCGTCATGCCTCAGAAGCTCTAAAAGGGATGCATGGACGAGAGATTCTTGACAAAGTTAAAGAGAAATATACCATTCATGCATTGGGTCGTGAGGGTGCGAGTCCCTCATTTAACTATAACATTGAGGAGACAGGGTATGAGTTTGGACTTATTGACCCCCACAAGCATGATTTTTGTGAGAACTGTAACCGTATTCGATTGACAGCAGAGGGAAATCTTATCCCTTGTCTCTATTTTGATGAGGCGTTGAGTATCGCTAAGTCAGTAAAAGCAGGTGATATTGAGAGTGCTAGTCAAGTTTTGGCAAAGGTACTCAAAGACAAACCAAAAGAGAATCGTTGGAGTGAAGATTTAAACGGTGAAGATGTCTCAGCTAGAGCATTTTATGAGACAGGTGGATAAGAGTCTTGAAGTTTATAGATAAAAAAGCAATTATTTTTGATTTTGATGGCACACTCATAGACAGTGAACCTGATTTGGCATTGGCTCTTAATCATATGTTACAGCAACTAAATAGAGAAACCTATACCCAAGAGATTATCTCTCATTGGGTTGGGAATGGTGCAGAAATTTTGGTCAAACGAGCTTTGTCAGGAGATGTCACCATAGATGAAAGTATTGATATAGAGTTTTTTAAGAATGCTTTGGATATCTTTTTAAAATTTTATGCCAAAAACTTATGTGTCAAGACCTATTTGTACCCGAATGTCAAATTAACATTGGAACAGTTAAAAGAGTATGGCTACTTGATGGTCATAGTCACCAATAAACCTGCCGATTTTGTAGCTCCTATTTTAAAAGGGTTAGGACTCAATGGATTTTTTGAATTTTATCTAGGTGGAGATAGTTTAGAGAAGAAAAAACCCGACCCTATGCCTCTTCTTTATGTCTCTCAAAAGCTAAATGTGACAGTCGATGAGTGTGTGATGATAGGTGACTCCAAAAATGATATTATCTCAGCTAAACGTGCCAATATGCAGAGTATTGGGGTGAGTTATGGTTATAATTATGGTGAAAGTATCAGTACCTATCAGCCTACTATAATAGTAGATAGATTTGAAGATATTTTAACAAGTTTTATAGGGGATTAGCTGTGAGTAAAAAAGCAAAAATAGCGATAGTAGGTGGTGGTGTAGCAGGTGCATCAACAGCATTATATTTAAGTAATCTAGGGTTAGAGGTGACTCTTTTTGAGAGAGAGAGTTCTCTTGTTAATGGCCCTCCATTTTGTCATCTTCATGCAGGTGGAAATCTCTATCCTGATATATCTGATGAGCAGTGTATTAAACTGCTGAAACAATCCATAGATTTTTTGCGTTTTTACCCTCATGTAGTGGATTATCGTCCTACCGTAATTGCACTACCTCATTACTGTAGTTCTAATGTAGAAAATCTATTTCCTCGTCTTAAAAAACTACAAAAAGAGTATGAACTGCTAATAGAGAAAGATTTAAATAATAGAGTTTTAGGAGAGAGTCAAGACTATTATAGACTCTATACAAAAGAGCAGATACTAGCCATCCAAAATGCAGAGATAACCCATGAATTGGATAGATGGATGATACCTGTAGCCAAAAATATAGACCTAAGTAAAGTACAGTTTCCTCTTATTTTAGTTCAAGAGTATGGGCTTAACCTCTTTCGTTTGGGGGCAAGTGTTGGGTTGGCATTGGATAAGATAGATAAAGCCACAATAAGATTCAATACCACCGTGACCAATATCGTAAAAGATAGCCAAAATAGTTGGAATATCAGTTATCAAAAAGATGAAGAGACCAAACAAGAGAGTTTTGACTATCTCATTAATGCCACAGGATTTAGAACAGGAAAAATAGATGATTTTTTAGATGTTCCTTGTAAAAAAATGGTAGAGTTCAAAGCAGCGTATGTCACCCATTGGGAAGAAGGAAAGAAAACACTCTTCCCTGAAATAATCTTTCATGGAGAACGAGGAACACCCGAAGGAATGGGACAGTTCACCCCCTATCCCAATGGTTACTTTCAACTACATGGCATGACCAATGAGATAACGCTCTATAAAGATGGACTAGTTGCCAGTACAGCTCTAAGTTGTCAACCCCAACTCAAAGCAAATTTTATAGAAAAAATTGAAAAATCATGGTCAAGTGATGAGGTAGAGCAGAGAACCAACAGTGCCATTAAACACCTCTCCAAATTTATTCCCTCTTTTAGTCAAGCAACAGTTGGTTCAAAACCCCTCTTTGGAGCTCAACAAATCCCAGGGGATGACCCATCTTTACGTGTAGCAGAGGTCTCTTTTCCTACTAAAAAATATGCACGATGTGAGATTGTCAAAGTCTCATCGGTGATAGATATGATAGAGGCGATTGTTGGGGAGTTAATAAAGCTTGGTTATCTGGACAAGCATTATAACTTCGAACCAATGGTGGATGAAAAAGAGTCAGATATTACAAAAGTTGCTGAGTTGATTTGTGGAGAACGAGACTATCCAAAGGGATTGGCTCATCGGAGTGTTTTGGGCTTAGGTTTATTATCGAAAAAGTTTTAGCAAAAGGCTTAATAATCTTTTTTTGCTATAATTACCACAAGAAACAGA
>JALTGP010000208.1 GCA_027076905.1 Campylobacteraceae bacterium
TCTTATTGAAGCTATATTTAAGTTTCAAAGAGTTGCTATTTGAACATTTTTCCCTACAATTTACACGATAAAATGGAGAGATTGCGAAGGATTTTTTTAACATAAGGAATCTTCAAAGAACAAATCTGCAAAATGTGGCGAGGGTAAGTGTGGTGGTGATGCTAAAAAAATGAAGTGTGGCGAAGGCAAATGTGGAGGCTCTAAGTAGAGACTAAAGCCATCGTTTCCCATATCTTTGAAATTAATATAGGGGAGAGGTATTTTCTCTCCTATTTTTCAGAGACCCCTTTAACAAAACTCATATTTAATCCCAACCAACTCTCCAATCCACCTCGGTACCATTTTATCTTGTTTGCAGGATATCCAAGTTTGAGAAGAGATTTTATCATAAGGGTGGATTGTGTACACCATACAGCATTACAAAAGACAGCGATGGTTTTTGCCTCTTTGAAATCATATGGTTTTTTATCCCCTTTTATTTCTAATCTTTTGAGTGCTTTTTTGGTAAGCCCCAAGTAAACCCCACCAACCCAACATTAAGAAACTTAAGCTAAAAGCTCCTTATCCACATTCCAAGATAATAGCTCTTCAATATCCTTCCCATCCCTCTGAAAAATACTTCATCTCCAAAGAGGCTTGGTTGATTTACAAACTTTTCACTTTTTGATGTAAATTTTTGGCGTATGAGGTAATCTAGTTTTTCTTTGAGGTATTGGTTCTCTTGTTTTAAAGAGTCTATTTCCATTTTATTATCAAGTTTACCTTCTTGATTCTGTATAGTTTTTATTAGCTCTTCTATGGAAATAATCTCTTTTTTCATGTTGTTGTTATAGCTAAATTTAGTGGTTAGAATGATTGTTTTATGGTAGTTTTAGATGAAATTATTAGGTGGGGTTTACTTGGTGTTTACCTATATTCTTTTTAAAAATATCTATTTTATAGGATTTAAAAGAGTTTTCTATGAATGAATGGCGGACAGTGAGAGATTCGAACTCTCGGTACCGTTACCAGTACGCATCCTTAGCAGGGATGTGGTTTCAGCCAACTCACCCAACTGTCCATGTGTTTGTGGAATGAGATTATAGGGGAAAAAAGCTTAATCTTTTATAAAACAAGCTCTTTTTTTTTAATTATTTTATACTATGCTATAAGTGTTAAAATATCTTTAACTTTTTGAAGAGGATTTTCATCTTTGTAGATAGGTCTTCCAATTACAGGAAAATCTACACCCTCTTTTTGTGCCAACTCTATGGTGGCAACTCGCTGTTGGTCTCCTGCATCCTCTCCAAATGGTCGAATACCTGGGCAAAGGGTTAAAAACTCATTTGAAGTGCCATCTTTTATAGCCTGACTCTCAAATGTTGAGCAAACAACCCCATCTAAACCATTTTCATAACTCATCTTGGCAAACTGCTCTGCTTTTTCATTGATACTTTTTTCATATATAAGGGAAAAATTCTTTTTATCAAAAGAGGTTAAAGCTGTTACAGCTAGTACCAATGGTCTATTCTCATAGGTTGAGAGTCTCTCCATTACTGTTCTCATTGCCACCTCTCCTGCACTGGCATGGATATTAAACATATCAACGCCTAGTTTTGCTATCTCTTCTGCTGCATCTGCCATCGTGTTGGGAATATCATAAAGCTTTAAGTCTAAAAATATTTTAAAATTTGGATTTATTTTTTTTAACTCATCTATAAATGGTTTTCCATCACGAATATAGGCTCTAAAACCTACCTTCATCCATATATCATGAGCTTTTAACTCTTTGGCTAGTTTCAAATTTTCACGTTTGGAGGGTAAATCTAAAGCTACACATAATTGCATTTTTGACCTTTTTGTTTTTTTAGATATAATAGCTTAATTTTTATAAACAAGGACTAAATGATTATGTTTGGAAAACAATCAAAACTGTACGAAATATCACAAGATACTATGGCAACATACAACTATGCAAAGTTTAACACCAATAAAGGTGTTATTTGGGTAAAACTCTATGCTGATGATGCACCAAATACCGTAGCTAACCTTGCACATTTAGCAAGTGAAGGATTTTATGATAACCTAAAATTTCATCGTGTAATTGCAGGATTTATGGCACAAGGTGGTTGTCCACACTCAGGTAAAAATGGAAATCCAGAAATGGCAGGAACAGGTGGACCAGACTGGGCGATTGATTGTGAGACAGATACTAGCACAGAGCCTCATCGAAGAGGAACACTCTCTATGGCACATGCTGGACCAAATACAGGTGGTAGCCAATTTTTTATTACCTTTGTACCCACACCTCACCTTGATGGTGTTCATACCGTATTTGGTGCAATTGAATTGGATGATACAGAGAGCTTTTCTGTGCTTGACAAGATTGAACAAAATGATGATATTATTAGTATCGAGGTTGTTTCTGATAAAAATTAACTGAATATAAAAGCTCAGTTAATTTCGAATGAAATTAAAAAAAGCATAACTTCACACAATTAATACACATTTGTGTGTTTTTATGTTATAATATCTTTAACTAACTTTAAAGGCAGAGATAGATGATTAAGATATTCTTGAACCCAGCACTTTTTTTAATGAATAAATTATCTTTTAAATTTAAAATATTAGCGTCTATTTCTCTTCTTTTTTTTATCTTACTTTTTCCTTCACGTGATATTTTCAATAAATACCTTGAAGAACAAAATACCCAAAAACTACAACTTGTAGGCTTGGAATATATGCAAATTACACATAAAATAATTAATGCATTACAAAAACATCGTGAAATTAGCCATATCTATTTAGAGAACAAAAAGCTACAAAATAAAAAAGATAACCAAGATATTATTGAGGAGTTAAAAGAGTTAGAAGAGCTACTTTATCACAGAAAAAAATCTCTTCAAGATTATGACTCAGAGACCCTTAATATTTTAAGTAATAATCGTAACTTTGGAAATGCTTTAAGCCAGTTTGAGCTTATTAGAGTAGCAAATCTTCCCCGTCATATCTCATCACATGAATTGTGCAAGAAACATACCAATATTATAAAATCATTACATGCAACACTACTCAATATTTCAGTGAAAACTAAATTTAACCAAAGTAGTGACCCAAAGATTAAGTATCTTGCCAATATGCTACAAGACAAACTTCTGCATATCTATGAGTACACTGATCAACTAAAAATTTTAGCCTCAAATATATCTGACAGACTAGAAGAGGAGGATAGGCATCATCTATATCAACTCTCATCAGATTTAGCAAGATTAGAATCCAATTTAGTAGACAATAATACCATGAGCAGTGTCAATAATTATCATACTATACAAGTGCTTACAACAAATGTGTCCGATACACTAAAAAGATTACTAAAAATATCAGAAGGAATTATTTTAAATAACAATATAGATTATGATATCTCCTCATTTAAAGAAAAAACTGCCCTAGCAATGATTACAGAAGATGAGTTGTATGAAAAATTTATTTATGCCTACAGTGACACAATAAAAACATTAACTGAAAAACTAGAGAAAAAACTATGGTATTCACTTATTGGGTTTTTAACTATATTATTCATATCAGCATATATTATAGTGGCATTTTATCAATCTATTACAGAGAATATAAAAAAACTTCAAAGAGCTTCTGAGATGATTGCCTCAGGAAATACTAATATCCATTTAAATGTAGAGAAACCAGATGAGATTGGTAAAGCTCTTTTGGCTTTTAATATCATGAGTGACAAACTTAATAAAAACATCTCTTTTTTAGATGGATATAAACTTGCTATTGATAAGAGTAGTATTGTCTCAAAAACAAATTTAAAAGGTATTATCACCTATGCTAATGATATGTTTTGTGAAGTCTCTGGATACTCACAAGAGGAGCTTATAGGTAGTCCTCATAGTATTGTACGTCATCCTGATGTAGAGCCATCATCTTTTTATGATTTATGGAATACAATTCAGAATAAAAAAATATGGAAAGGTGTTGTTAAAAATAGACGAAAAGATGGCTCTTCTTATATTGTCAATGCAACAGTTCTTCCTATTTTAGACAATAGAAAAGAGATTATTGAATATGTTGCCGTTCGTCATGATATTACAGAACTTGAAGAGAGTAAAGAGGAGATAAAGAAACAAAGAGTAGATTTATTAACAGGTCTATTTAACCGAAATCAACTTCTTGAAGATTTAAAAAAAGTTAACCGACCTATTATTCTTTATATTAATATTGATGATTTTTCAACTTTAAATGATTTTTATGGAGAAGATGCAGGAGATAAAATTCTAAAACGCATCTCAGATATACTTATCAATATACATGAGGATACAAAATTTAAACTCTATAAACTTGAATCTGATCAGTTTATTCTACTTTTTGAAGAGAGATATATTAAATTAGATGACCTATCTTATTTCTTTGAAAAAATATTAGAAACAATTGAATTTAATATTAAGAATAACCAAAAAAGAGATAAAGATCGTATTGCTGTTTCAATTAGTGCGGGTGCTGCTACTTACAAAATGTCTAGTGATTACCAAAAGCTTATACTATTTAGCTCCATTGCTCGTAAAAAAGCACTACTTGAATATAAAAAGTTCTTACTATTTCAAGAGAACATGAGAAAACCTGAAGAGTATGCACATAACATTGAGTGGATAAGTCGTATTAAAAAAGCAATTGAAGAGGATAGAATTATCTGCCACTATCAACCTATATACTCAAATAATGGAAAAAATAATATTAAATATGAATCGCTAGTAAGACTTATAGATACTGATGGAGAGGCTATTTCACCATTTTTCTTTCTTGATATTGCACGAAGGGCAAAACTCTATCCTAAAATTACTCAAATTGTTATTGATAAAGCATTTGCAACATTTAGAGATATGCCAACAACTGAATTCTCAGTTAATCTATCTATTGAGGATATACTCTCTGAAAAGACAACAAACTATATCTATAATAAACTAGAGAGCTATCCAAATCCTGAGCGTGTTATTTTTGAAATAACCGAATCTGAAGAGATTATTGACTATAATAGAATTAATAAGTTTATAAAATATGTCAAGCAGTACGATGTAAAAATTGCTATAGATGATTTTGGTTCAGGATATGCAAATTTTGAACATATATTAAACATTGATACGGACTATATTAAAATAGATGGCTCTTTAATTAAAAATATTCATATAGATGAGAACTCTAAAATTATTACCGAAGCGATTATCAATTTTTCTAAAAAACTTAATCGTCAAACCATTGTAGAGTTTGTTCATAATGAAGAAATTTTCAAAGTAGTCAAAGAACTTGGTGCTGACTACTCACAAGGGTTTTATCTAGGAGTACCCACCTTAACCGTGAAGTAAAGAGTCACTTTTTATTATAATTTTAGAAAACAAGCAATAAAGAATCATTCTGACTCTAAAAAGAGTAGAATATAAAAATATATAGTATATAGTGATATCTTAATTAAAAATCCTTTTTTGTGAAGAAATGTTTAAATCAACTCCCTTTATTTCGTAATAAAATAAACCTAAACTAAAATAAACATTTTAGATAGTATTATTAAAAATAATCATAAATTTTTTCATATTTTATACCTATTGATATAAGATTATCTGCTATACTTAATATAGATATTAACCAATAAGTTAATTTTTAAGAATTGTTTTTCTTTAAAAAACTTATTTTAAATAGGATAAATTGATGAAAAAAACTTCTACAATCCCAAAAATATTGTTAACTTTGCTGTTTCTCTTTTGCATACCCTCTTTTGGAGGAAGTACGCTTGATTCAAATATTGCATACAATAAAGTATACCGTACAGATAGGATTGCGGACTCTTATCATTTTTTATTACTAGAGAAAAGTGGAAAATACTACCATCTTCATACCAATAAAACCACTACCATCACCCCTAAAGAGCTTAAATCATCAAAAATTCTTAAAAACCTAGACAAAAAACAGTCATGGGGACAAGCTTTTGCCTCCAAAGGTGATTTTGTCAGAGAAAAGGGGAAAATATACACAAAACGTTACTGGGATATAATTAAGGCTATTTCTACAAAAAAAATTAAGTATTTAAATAAAACTTATACACTTCAATAAAATCATTTCTTCCCTCTTTATGATTTTTGGTTACAATACCCCCTCTATTTAAAATCATATAAGGAGTTCCATCTATGTATGGATTTCACAGAGTTGCCTCTGCCGTAAATATTACAACTGTAGCCAATCCTACTAAAAATAGTGATGAGATATTTAAACTACTAAAAGAGTCCTATCTCAAAGATGTCTCTATTATTGTTTTTCCAGAATTAACGCTTACAGGATATACTGCCTCTGACCTATTTCTAAATCAACTGCTTCTTAAAAGTCAAAATAGTACCTTAGAGATACTTTTGGAAAAGAGTAAACATATATCAACAGTTGCCATTATAGGTATCGTCCTACTTCATCAAAACCGTCTCTATAACTGTGCTGTTGTTTTTCAAAGTGGTGTGATGCTTGGTATTATCCCCAAAATCTTTCTACCCAACAAAAAAGAGTTTTATGAGAAACGACATTTTGTTTCAGGAAAAAAGATAAAAGAGCAGAGCATAATTTTTTTAGGACAAGAAGTACCCTTTGGTATAGACCTGCTCTTTAGTAACAATAGTGAGTTGACTTTTGGGGTAGAAATCTGTGAAGATTTATGGGCAGTAACCCCTCCTAGTAATCAAATGGCAATCAATGGAGCAAATCTATTATTTAACCTAAGTGCGAGTAATGAACTCATTGGAAAAGCAGAATATCGCGAGGAGTTGGTACGAACACAGAGTGCTAGATGTATGGGGGCATATATCTACAGTTCAGCAGGAGTAGGAGAGTCCACTACTGATACTCTCTTTGGGGGTCACGCTATTATCTCAGAATATGGCTCTACTATAGCTCAAAATAGCCGTTTTTCATTAAAAAACTCTCTTGTTACAGCCGATATCGACCTAGAGCGTCTAAACTTTTTACGTCTCAATGAGTCGAGTTTCTCTGATGGTGAGGTCTCCAATTTTAGAGCGATATCCATCGCCCCTATCCCACAAATAAAAGAGCTTAATCGTTTTATCCCCTCAACCCCCTTTGTTCCCTCTATATACCAAGAGAAAAATAGCCGTTGTGAAGAGATAATTAATATTCAAGCTCATGGACTTATCAAAAGAATGTCTCATGCCAAGATAAAAAAAGTAATTATTGGTATCTCAGGAGGATTAGACTCGACCCTAGCCCTTCTCTCAACTCATAAAGCCTTTAAGATTATGAACTGGAACAGCACCGATATTATTGCTATCACCATGCCAGGGTTTGGAACAACTAGTAGAACTAAAAACAATGCCGTAGAGCTATGTAATAGCTTAGAGGTGACACTTAGAACTATTGATATTAAAAAGATATCACTCGATGAATTTGAAGCGATAGGACACAATCCTGATAACCTATCTGTCACTTATGAAAATGTTCAAGCACGTGCAAGAACTTCTATATTAATGAACACAGCAAACCAAGAGGGTGGATTGGTCATTGGTACAGGAGACCTAAGTGAAATAGCCCTTGGATGGAGTACCTACAACGGCGACCATATGAGTATGTATTCTTTAAATTCAGGTATCCCCAAAACACTTATCAAGTATGTGATAGAGTACTACAAAAGAAATGAAGAGATAGCCCACATCATAGATGATATCCTAGATACCCCCATTAGCCCTGAACTTCTACCACACAATGACGATGAGATAGTCCAAGAGACCGAATCAATTGTTGGACCTTATGAGTTACATGACTTCTTTTTGTACCATTTTATAAAATATGGAGCAACCCCACAAAAGATTCTGTTTTTAGCCAATCACGCTTTTGATAACTATGATAAGGAGACCATAAAAAAATGGCTCAAAAAATTTTTATGGAGATTTTTTACCCAACAGTTCAAACGCTCCTGTATGCCAGATGGACCAAAGATAGGAACAGTATCTCTAAGCCCAAGAGCCGATTGGAAGATGCCAAGTGATGCAAATATAGATATTTGGTTGGAGGGCTTAGAGTAGACCAAAATTATAAACTCCTATCTAAATTGACTTTTATCAAGAAGTAAAATAAAAACTACTCAGGCTTCTCTTTAGGAGTCTCTTTCTCTACGGGTTGCTCGACATTTGCACTCTCTTTACCGATTGCATCAAGAACGGCATTGATAAAACGTGGTGACTTATCATCAGCAAGTGCTTTTGCCAATTCAATCGCTTCATTAATGATGATACGCTTGTCTACACCCTCAATCATAATCTCAAAGGTTGCCAAACGCATGATGGCTTTTTCTACTTTTCCAATTGATTTGTAATCCCAATCTTTGAGGTGTTTTTGTACTTCGATGTCTATTGCTTTTAGATTGTGGATTGTTCCATTAAAAAGCATATGAGAAAACTCTCTTTGTTTGTTACGGATTTTGTCCTCTTCCAAAATAATATTGGTGAAATTTGAGATATTATCATTTCCTAAATCATACGCATATAAAAGTCCAACTACTGCTGTTCTTGCTTGGTGTCGTGTTGCCATACTCTGCCTACTTCTCTAATGCACGATAAAGGTTTATAAGCTCGATAAGTCCTACCATCGCTTCGCCACCTTTGTTTCCTGCTTTTGTTCCTGCTCTCTCAATTGCCTGTTCGATACTGTCAACTGTCAAAACACCAAAAGTGGTAGGTTTTCCATGCTTTAGTGTCACTGATGCTACCCCTTTGGTCGCCTCTGCTGATACATAATCAAAATGAGGAGTCGCCCCACGAATAACTGCTCCTAAACAACATACAGCATCATACTTACCAGAAGAGAGTGCTTTATCCAATGCAAAAGGTATCTCAAATGCACCAGGAACTAAAATCAAATCCAAATCTTTAGGGTCTCCTCCATGTCTTGCATAAACATCTTGAGCTCCCTCGACCAATCTATCGGTGATGAAGTGATTAAATCTAGCATTGATAATCGCTACTTTCTTGCTTTTGTCTACTTGTAAATTGCCTTCTACTATGGTCATTATTACCTACCTAATTTTTATTTTTTTGAATTATAACAGATTCTATTTACAACTACTATAATCTCACTGACTATTTATTCTAAACTTAACAAAATGATTAAATTTAATAGAATATTTATTATGTTATAATAAATAGAAAGGAATACTATATGATTATTTTTATTAAATTTATAATCAAACTGACAATATTATTGTCACTGTTCACCTCTTTTATTCTCTCTCAATCTTTTGAACAAAATGGAGTAAAAGATGGAAATATACGGCTCTCTATGAGTCTCTATTCAGAACAGCCTCAAGATGAATCAAACAGTGTCAGTTTTGATATTCAATCTGGTTATTTTATTAGTGATAACATTGAAATTTTATTTCTTTTGGGACTAGAAAAGATGAATGGTGCTGATGAGTTTTACTATAGACTTACACCTGGATTGAACTATTACTTCTATAATACACCTATTTTTACCCCCTATGTGGGGGCAAGAGTCTACTACTGGAATAGCTCTTATGAGTATATTTCAGAGAAAAAAGGAAGTAGTTTATCTATTGGTGGGCATTTTTTTGTCAATGAAAATGTTGCTATCAGCCCTGAGTTTGGTATTGACTTTATTAATTTTGAATCTAAAGATGCTACCTATTTTAGCACATCTTTGAGTTACTTTTTCTAAAAGGAATATTTGATGAAAAAAAACAGAATAGCAACCATAATTATTCTCTTCTCTCTACTGTTTTTACTGATAGGGTGTAAATCAACGAAAGAGGATATTAATAATATTACACTCTTAGATGATAATGAGATAGTAAAGTATGATAAACATGGGCAATATGACCTTAGTCAATATATCTTGCCCTCCCAAAATCAGAGAAATATATATCAAATCTCTAAATATAAGTATGATATTGAGAATAATACATCTGCTCAAAACCCATTGGTTGTTATTGATAATGAGTATGTTGATTATATTATTGAAGATAACATTACTAAAGTGGGATACAACACAGAGTATCAGGTTAATGACATTGCCATCTATAGAAAAGAGTTTGTTGATGATAGCTATGATGAACGGTATTACGGTAGGTATCTAGACATTGGTGAATATTATTATATTTTTGAAAATATAGATATCGACTCTACCTACACTCAAAGTGGACTCAATAAATGTTTTGTGCAAGAGCATATGGATTCCACATTGGTGATGAATAAAAAATATACAGACATCTTACATCTCTCTTGTCAAGGAAAATTTAAAGAGGAAGTAATAGGAGAGTTTTTTGAAATTAAAGAGTTTTATGTTAACTACTATTTTGCAAAAGGAATTGGTCAAGTTCAACTTAACTCAGTAAAATGTACAGATAGCAAGTTTAATCAAACAGTCTATCATAGTTGTATTGAAACAGATAGAAAACTTAAAGAGAACACTCTTCTCTAAACTATAAATAAAGGATTAATTATGAAAAATATATTAGTAATAGCAAGTGTTTCAATATTGTTATTAACTGGATGTGGAAGTGATGACGGTAGCAATAAAAAAGAGAAAAAAAGTTTTGATGATTTAAGTAAAATAAGTCTAAGTTTTAATCACTCTTCACGATTAGAACAGAATCAAAATAGCCGAATAACAAGCAATAAAATGTCAAATATTCTTTATCAAAAAAATAGGTTAAGAAATATCTTAACACAAAATAAAATGGAAGAGTATGGATGTGATGTTAGTGGTAGCTTTGATATAGAGATGAAAGAAAGCTTTATATTTATAGATTATAAAGATTGTATAGAGCTTGATGATAAAACAGGGTTCAATACCTATACAGATGGGGAGGTTTCCCTTAACACCATAAATGATACAGATTCTAAAGTAATTATGAAAAACTATTTCTCCTCTCCTAATATCAATGAAGTGTACTACTTCGAAGGAGATACTACCCCGTACTACACAGGATGGTCAACGGATTATCTTGAGATGGAATCTTCCAAAGTAGAGAGAGTAGAAATATTTAAACTGCATGGTTCAACAAAAGACTATATCAAAGATAAACCGCTAGAGGAGTTTACCTATAGTAACGTTATCATGAAAGAAAATACAGAGAAGCAGAGTTGGTATTTTGAAGGTTCTATTACTTTTAAAGTCTCTTGTTACAATAAAACATATACTTTTAAAACAAAAAATGATGTTTGGCTCGTAGAGAATAGTAAGAACCCAAAGTATTATACCAAAGGTGCTATTGATGTTAATAATATCAGATACAGTTATAATGGAAGCAAAATAACACTCTCCACCCAAGAGGCAGAGGAGACTTTTGAACAGAAAGTATTAGCTGAAAAACTTGATAGATATATTGATAATGAGATAAATAAATGTTCTACGAAGAACAGCTATTAGCCTATTAATTTAATAGGTGGAGTTACTTTTTAAAGTGTAACTCCATCGCCTCTTCCTCTTCAAGCTTACATCTATCACACTCCATCAAACCACCTTTATAGGTAAAGTTATTACCACACTCATTACATCGTTTGATGTTAAAGGTCGCCAAAACCCTTTGCGTTGGTTCAAAGAACTCTTTTATCTCAAATCCTTCTTGAAGCTGAATAGAGTTAGGTTCACAGACATCATGACAGAGGTGACACTTCACACATATCATTGCATCAAAGTTTATCGCTGAAAATCTATTATCAGAACTCAATGCTCCTGTAGGACAGATACGGTAACAGATTTGACAATTGGTACAGCTCTCATCCACAAATTTTTGAGAGGTAAAAGAGATATCTTCAGTTGCCAAAATATCGTAACTCTCTGGTCTCTCTAAACGTTTAAGTACTGAAAAGAGTAGTTTACGCTTATCGGGTATCTTTTTATCTTTTATCTTAGCAATTACATTACTGTCAAGTTCAAATGCTTTTAATTCATCAGCATCAACTGCCTCATCAAAACTATGTTTACTCTTAACAGCTGTTTTTAGAGAAAGAAAAGAGCGTCTATCTGAAACTTCTTCTTCATCTTTCTCCTCTTCTGATGTCTCCACCTCAAAAGATTTAATCGCTATCTGTTTGTAGGATATACTCTCTAAGATAAAATTAGCCTCTTCTATATTAGCCTTTATCTGTGCTGTTAATTTGTTACTATCTCCACCACAATGACACCCCTCTACATCCATACTCAACGACTCTTCAGAAGCAAGGCAAAGAGAGATAAGATGCTCAATAGAGAGAGTAGTTAGACAAGGGATTTCATTTTGACAAGCCAGATGGCTCTTTTTTGACTCTAGAAATTCAAAAAAGAAATTAACACTAGAGAAGTTATTAAGTGAAAAAGACTCTGTTGGACATACCCCAACACATCCACCACAATCGATACACGCCGAGGGGGTAAAAGCAGGAATATTATCTATTATCTCAATGGTAGAGACAGGACAGATATCAACACACTTGGTACACTCTGAAAACTTGCTTGTCGCTCGAACACATGAGCCAACATCAAACTCTAATTTCATGAGCCACAACTACCTGAGTTACAACCTCCAAGTTGAATATTAAGTTTTTGGTTGACATATTCAAAATCACTTAATAAAAACTCCATTGCCAACTCTGCTCCATCATGATAGAGTGGTGTTCTGGACTCTTTTTTCATATTAATCAGATACATCGGTGCCCATTTAAGTAGATGGTCTTCTAAAAATCCTTTTTGGATATAAAAAAGCTCCTCTAACCCCTCATGGTCATCTGCCTCTATCGCTCTCTCCATCGCCACACAGAGCATATACATAAACTCTAGCTCTACGCCAATATGGTCAGGACTTACCACTCTTGCCTTATCAAGCTCTACCCTAAAATCCAATGCATTATAAAGTGTAATTACAGGGTTATCTCCTCCACTCTCAATCATCTGGTCATCACGTGTATAAAAACTCTCATACGGCACAAGGTGAAGGAGAAATAGATTGGTATAGTCTACATCCAAATATCTCTCTTTTAAAATACTAAAATTAAACTCTTTTCGTTTATCCCAATTTTTATAGTTGGGGAAAAGAGATAAAAGCGACTCATTTGACTCTATTGATTTAATAAAATCAGCATCAATCTCAATCATCATTAATCTTGATATCACGGCATATAGTGTGATTCTGTTAGCTAACTCTTCTGCTGTTACTGTTATATCTGTACTCATATTATCCCTTTATTAAAAAAATATATTTTACTATATTAAACAGATATTCTCTTTAAATATAAGATTTACTTAACCTTTATCAGCTGTTCCGTTACCATCTATTAGCTCAATCAACTCTTTGTACTCTATCGAGTTTTTATCTTTTGAGATTTCAATATATATATTTAGTGCTTTTTTAAATTTTCTTTTTGCACTATAGGAGTCTATTATCAAATAAAATTTTCCATATATCAGCCATATTTTTGCTTGTTGCTCTTTTTTTGTATACTCTTTTAACATCGTATCAAAAAAATCTTTGGCTTTTAAGTAACTCTTTTTTTCAATCAAAAGAGAGACATAGGATATCGCGACACCTAGACGCTTCTGTATTTTCAAAGATTTTAGATAGTACGCCATTCCACCTTCTATATCTTTTTTTAAAATAGAGAGATATCCTAGATAAAAGTAACTGGTAGCCTCTGTAGATTTTTTTATCTTTTTATCAAGGGGTTTTATTAGTTTTAATGCCTTATTTATCTCTGTTTGTGCCTCTTTTAAGTTTGAAGTGGAGACAGCAATCCATGCTAAAGAGTTGTGAACCTTTGCCATTGGAGAGCGATATAGTTTGTTGTCTCCTTCCTTTTCTGATAACTGTTTCATTATCGTAAGGGTTTTTAAGTAGTACTCTTTGGCAATTTTTAATTTTCCAAGAGAAGCATAGGATTTTGCCAAACTACTAAATGTCTGAAATAGTAAAACCGTAAACTCTTTTGGCTCTGTTTTTATCAATGCTTTATAAATATCCATCGCCTCCTCTCTATATTTTATAGACTTCTTAAACTCCTTTCTCTCATCATGATAAAAGTTTGCCAACATATTCAGAGACGATGCAACACTTCTTTGGAATTTTTTAGCATCTTTTTTGCTTAACTCTCGATATATACTCAATACCTTTAGATAGACCTTTTCAGCTTCATCAAGCTCCCTCTTTGATAGTTTTGGTTTCTCTAAATCATTATGAATATGAGCCAATTTAATCAAGTTGTACGCCACACCAGTACCATGCTTTTCAGGTTTTTTTTTGGCTAACTCTTGGCTTAATTTTAGTGATTTTTTATAAAAGACCTCAGCCTTTTTAGAGGCATTATTTTCCATATATAAATCCCCCATCGTATTATAAGCTATTGCCAAATCCTCTTTTTTCGCCGATTTATCAGACTTTAATACCCTATCATACCCATCTATCAATTGGGAGCTATTAAAATCTTTAACAAAGCCCATAGTGTAGCTATTTAGCTCCTTTACACTAATATCAAACTCCTTATCACTCATGTTCTCATCTTTCTTTAAAACAAACTCTATCCCCCCTTTTCCCTTGAAACTATTGACTAAAGCCTTACTGCTATATTTTGCCTTCTCTTCATCTGACACCATTGATGACATAATAGCTACCCCCATCTCCATCCCTTGGGTTATCTTTTCTTGTAGTGGGTCTTTTTGGTCAATAAACCCCTCTTTGAGTGCTTTTAATGTTTTTACATCTATCTCTATTTTTTTTACATTGTTGGCTATATATTCATCTACTTTTTTCTCTACAGAAGTGGGAAATAGCCCCTCTGTTAATTTTATAAAATACTCTTTATTATCATATACAAAAAAGGCAAGAGCCATAAGTATAGCAAAGAGAGTAGTTAAGATTAAAAATATCTTTATAAACTTACTATCTTTTGCCTTTTTAATTTTTGCCAAAAACAGAATATTGGGGATAGATTGAAAATCATGCAGTAGATGCTTCCCCTTTTCTAACATCTCCTCATCTTCATGATACATAATAATGACTGTTTTTTTTACTGAAAGTTTTGCCATAAAATAGAATCCAAAATACTCTTTTGAATCCAACTCTTTAATCATATCCCATATAATTTTATTGGTCTCAATAGTTATTCCATGAATATCGGACCCATACTGCTTTCCTCCTCCTTTGTTAACTTCGGTACTATCATATCTATTTTTTTGATTATTCCACAACTTCTATCCTTTAAAATATATTAATTTTTCAATATAATATAAAATTAAACTTAAAGTAATAATCTTCTTTATCAAAAAAATCTTCAAGAAAACCCCGTTCTCTTTAGCTAGAGATAGTTCACTCATAAATCTAATATATTATTCTGCTATAATATATAACTAAAAGTTAATATAGTAATAAGGAAAAATTATGAAATACCTACTTATCACCACATCTATACTACTCTCTTTGTCTGCCCAAAACAATGCAATCCATAAAAATACTTCCCAAATTGACTCAAATAGTAGTGATCAAAACAGTAGTAAAATAGAGAGTAAAGCCTCAAAACAGCTTAAAAAACAGATAGATAGAGAGGCAAAATTTGCCAAAGAGCAACGCTTCTATCAAGGAGATGATTATGACCTATCTTACGCTGAAGTTGACCAAAACTCACTTGATGATATCCCACTTATTGAACCCGATTATGATTTTGATATGGATGATGTCTATGATTAACTCTAAGTTTGTTTAAAGTATAATTTAACACAAAAAATTATATAAGGAATACAAATTAAATAACTACCAAATTTTAAAGGCAACTAAACAAATATCTTTAACTCTAATTTTCCTTGAATTACAGGGAGTAGTCCTGCGTCAAACTATAGCTAAATCTATTCGTTTATTTACCTATGAAAATTGGCATTTATTTAATTTGCATTCCTAAACATGAAAGTGAGACGTTATGACCGATGTTACCCAAGTAGAAACTGTTGATACGGAGTTAGTCCATGAGTCAGAGAATGAACCAAAAGATATGTTTTCAACCTACATCACCACAAGCAGTAAGCTCAGAAAAAAGATGATAGATATCTATGCCGAACGAATCGAACATCAAAGAGAGATACTGGAAAAAAAAGTAGAACTTGATAAAGATATTGCTAATAAAAATCTCTATAATGAGTATCTCCAAGAAATTACTACTATTGAAAAAGAGGCAGTAGACCAACTCAATAAACTATCAATTGAGAGGGAAATAGAACTTGCCAATGATAAAGATGAACTCTATACCTATTTTGACAACGCACGAAAAAAATTAGAGAAATGGAGAGAGAGTAACCCTAAGCGTTATGAGAATGAAATGGAATATCTTAATAAAAACGAGAGAGAAAAGATACAGACCATAGAGGAGAATGCCCTACAACTCTTTGAGCAGAGTCAAAAGATGTTCGATGAGACAGTAGAGATATTCTATAACAATGATAAAGAGATAGAGAAGTTATAAAAATTTCTTTGGACTATCGAGCATAAACATTGCTTTGAGCGTATGGTGTACGGTATGTTTCAATTCCCAAAAGGAGACATAGGAGAGAAGCAGAAAAACACCAAGTACCTCTATCATATAAATATTGACAATCCCTGCCAATGAGATATCTACTATTTTACTAAGTAAAAATCCTGAGATAAAGATAAGCAGAAAGGTTCTTACCACATCAAAAATAATATCATTAGCCCCATCATGAGGGTCAGTGTACTCTATCGCTTCAGAGGAGGTGGTCGCTGCTCCTGAGAAGTAGATAAACGCTCCTAGAATCATACCAAAAGCTCCGAGCATATAACCCTTTAAATCATATCCCAAAACACCATAACCTGTTCCAATAAATAATAGAGAAATTAATAATCCGAATATCAGTTTCATTTTAATACCTTAATATATTTTAAGATATTATAACTTTTTTTAACTGAAAATGCCGAAAAAGTCAACAACATAAGTATTACTACTAATGTTGTCGAGATAGAAGTAAACCTTAGTCGTTAATCTTAACAGAATATCCTATATCAGAAATAGCAGGACCTGTTCGTTTCATATGTTTTGGTCTTCTTATTGTATCGCTACTATTAAGAGGACGCGTTAACTTGTCTCTCCAAGCTTGGTAAACTTTCATGTTGTTATCATAGTTAACATAAATATCACCAATTTGGTCTTCAGCACCTGCCGCCTCAATACTTACTTTTTGATGCCAAGCATGGTTACCAGCAATTGGATCTGGATGTGAAGGAGCTACAGCATTTTGCCATGAACCACTTAACCCATCCCACCAGATGTTGTCAAGGTCTTTGTTGAACTCTTTAAACTGCCAAGTATCACGTCTTTCCATCATACCAGCATCAACACCTTGTTTTGGTTTTAAAGTACCAATTTTACCATCCATAGTCATGTCATATAGTGGTGCACCAAGTCCCATAACACCTAGTTTATGACTAAATCCTGGAATTTTAACTGCATTTTTAAGTTTCCAACGACCAGCATGGTGTGAGTTTGCTAAAACACCAGGCATGGTAGCTTCTGTAGGAACCGCCATAGCAATAAAGTAACCTGACTCTAAACCTGAAACTGTATCAGAAATAGTAACTTTAATCGCATCACCTTGTTTGATGTTCAATCGTTTTGCATCGTCTGTGTTAATCCAAACTGGGTTATGGTTTTGAGAAATCTCCATAAGGTGTTTAGAGTTAACAGAACGTGTATGAATATTGTATGGTAATCTAAATACTGTATTCAATGCAAATTCATTCTCTTTTTCCATATAGTCATGGTGAACCTGACTCACCAAGTGAATCATTTTTTGTCTATCTTCTTTGTTTGTTGGATAAATAGGCACAGCATACTCTGGCCATTTCCACTCAGCAAACCACTCAGAGAAGAATTCTAATTTTCTACTTAATGTATGGAATCCATCCATAATCTCACCATCAATTTCAACACCAATAGCTTTTTTCTCACCATGATGGTCAACCATTAAAGTACCAAACTGGTCTTTTTCGACTTCATCTATCTTGTACTTATGTCCATGAGCAACATAACTATCACCATCTTTTTTAAGTGGACGTTCTTGTGGTTTATAGATGTTATCCTCTTCTAGCCATGTACCTAAATCTCTTAACATCTCATAGTTAGGATATTTAGAATCTTTATACTTAGGATCTGCTGCTGCTGCAGCCTTTAAATTTGGTAAGTTATCAAAGGCAGCTTGATACCACTCAGCAATTGATACTGCTCTGCTTGGATCCTCTTTTGATTCCCAGTATTTTCTAACACCTAGTTTTCCATCAGGATCAACGTAATCAGTCATTAAGTTCGCCCAGAACTCAACCTCTTCCCAAACTTCACCTAAACCAGCAGTAATGTGTGCTTCAAGAGTACCTCTTGCTGGATGCTTAGGTTTCCATCCCATTTTCTCCAATGCAACTCTAAGTGCTGGTTGTCTAAACGATAACCATCTTGATGGTTGTGTTGCTTCTGAGTGTTGGTCATGTCTCTCACCTGCTAAACCTACAGGAAGAATATAATCACAATACCAGTTTGTTTCAGACCATGTTGGAGAAAGGTTAAACGAAAGCTCAATTTTATCTTCACGTTTCATCGCCTCAATCCATCTAAATCCATCAGGATTAATCCAAACAGGGTTGTACATTCTTGGTACATAAACTGCTAATTTATCAGCAATATTTAACCCTTTCTTCTTCCATTTAGCTCTCCACTCATCATCAAGAAGCATATGAGGTAATAAGTGACTCATCTCATACGTACTTAATGGGTATTCAGGTGGCCATGCCAACTCACTCCATGCATCAACTTTTGGAGGGTTTTCACCTGAAGTTGTCGCAGCTTGACCTTTACCATTTACTGAAATAACATGCCAGTGGTGTAGACCAATTCCCCCTTTATCTCCTGCCATTGCTCCACGAAGAACAAATGGTAAGAATCCAGCACGAGCAATCATCCACCCACCACGGTGAGCAATAGGTCCTGCTCTCCAGATATAAGTAGCTACTCTTGCACCAGCATCAATAAACATATCATAAAGTTTTTCAATTGTTCTAGCTTCTAAACGACACTCTTTAACAACAAAATCAAGGGTATAAGGTGTGTACATTTCAGAAATCATTTTAATGAAATCTTCATAACTTTCACCTTGTGGAACTTCCTTAATATATTTTTTCTCAACCAATAGTGCTAGATACTCTTTGTTTGTCATAAGTTGTTCCCAATTAACCCAATTTTTTACAAAATTGTGATTAACCAAGTCTTCACCATTGATATCTTTTTCATTTAAAATTCGGTTCGCTAAATAGAGATACAATGCTGTCTCTGTCCCAGGCCAACATGGTACCCAAAGGTCAGCCATACCAGCAGAGTTAGATAGACGAGGATCCATAACAACAAGTTTAGCACCTTTTTTACGTGCATCAGCAATTCTACCTGCTGCTTGTTGGAAGTAGTGACCTGCATCAGCAGCGTGAGATGATTGTAAAAAAATCAACTTAGCATTTGACCAATCTGGTGAGTTTCTATCATCATTAGTCCACTGAATCGTACCTTCTCTCGCACCTGCTGAACAGATATTTGTATGAGAGTTCCATCCATCAACACCAAGTGATTGAGGTACTCTTGGTCCAAATCCATTTTCATTTGGTCGCCCTACTTGATACATAATAGTTTTTTTAGACATCTCATCACCTGATTTAAGAGTATCATGGATTTTTGTTCCAATCTCTTTCATCGCGTCATCCCATGAACTTCTTACCCATTTACCTTCACCACGTTTAGAACCAGGAGCTCTTCTTAATGGGAAAGGAATTCTATCTGGGTCATACATTTGTGACTGAGCTGCATACCCTTTAGCACAGTTACGTCCACGTGAACCTGCATGAAGTGGGTTACCCATGTATTTTCTAACCATAAGGTCTTTTGGATTTTGAGTCTCTTTATACTTACCAATATCAACCCATGCTGTAAGTCCACAAGAGGCTTCACAGTTAGAACAGGCTGTTGGAACCAACATATACTCTGTCAGTTTAATCCCATCTGGATTCTCTTTACTCTTTACACCTCTTCTTGAAACACCACCACGTTTCCAATCATCTCCATCAAGTTCAAAGTGACTGTCCCAATTTTCAGGGTCGGGATAGAACTCTAAATTTACAGGAGCAGTAACAGTCTCACCACCCTCAGCAAATACAGGGGTATCAACAATTGTTGAAAATACCCCTTTAGCAACAGTAGCACCTGCTACTGTATAGGCTGTCCCTTTGAGGAACGTTCGTCTACTCTCGAAAAAAGAGTTTTTTGTTTCATTCATTTTCTTAACCATATATTCCTCCTTAACTTAACGGTATCATCTGTGGAATTTCAAGCCACGTACTTTTTGCAAGATAGAGACCAATAAGTGTGGTCAATGCTGCAAATTTCATTAAAACTCTGCTCTCTTCTTTCATTGAACCCATTGCAATAAAGAAAGGGATAATGTATCCTAAAACCATAGCCGACCAGAACTGTAATTGGTATGAACCACCCTCATGAATATAAGTAAGAGTCGCTTCAACTTCTGCTGCTTTAAATGAGAAGAAATACTCCCCCATGTACATTATAAATGAGAAGAAAACTGAAAGAGCTAAGACCATTGCCAAATCTCTTTTAGCTTCTGCTGACCACTTCCCTGCAATAAGAATAAGAGATGCAGAACCAACCATAAAGGCTGCCATTAACATCTGAATTAGTTCAGCAGGTGCTGCCCACAACTCTCTGGCACTTGATTGTGCCATAATAATTGCTGTATACATAGTAACAGGAAGTGCTAAAAATACAACAAATGGGAAAATAGTTTCATAAAAACCACTCATTTTTCTAATTGCTTTAGCTATACCACTATGTCTTGCCACATCAGGATAAGCATCAAGAAAACCAATTGCTGTCATGAGTGTAATTAACCCTGTAAAGAGTGATGCCATCCATGCACCAACGGTAATTGCTGATGTCCAGTGAGGGTGTGTAAAGATGTGAATCATTCTCAAAGGTTGATGTAAATCGACCAATGTAAAAAGTAAAAATACATTTAGAGCAATAAAAGAGATAAGAGGCATCATCCATCTAAGGTTAGGCATCTCCTCTTTTTTGTGTCTATAGAGTAAAAAAGCACCTACAAGTATAACACCTGTACCTATACTTTTTGCCCACATATTAAGTGTAATCATCCATCCCCAAATAATCCCTGGGAGTGGAACATCTAGCGTTACAACGGCTTTGGTTGCTTCTATAACTGTACCGTGATCCATTAGTGGTGTCCTCCTTCTTTATGTGATTCATGAGAATCATCATTGTCCATATCTACAAAACTTTTGTTGTCTAAATGTTCATGACCGAAAATTGGTCCTGTAAATCTCTCTAAAATAGAGTGATGAGGGTCTCCTAAGGTTTTTAAATGCGTAATGTTATTAAACAATCCATAACCTTCAATTCTCTCATGAGCTAAAGGATTAAGTGTATTGTTACCTCCACCAACATAGAAATGTTTAGGATTGGTATGTTTTTCAGGTTTTCTTACCTGAACATCACCTTGATGCTCCATAATATATCGAGATATATGAGAAGTCTCATCTTCAACATCACCAAAGATATTTGCCTCAACAGGACATGCAACCACACATGCTGGCATCAAACCACCTTCAATTCTATGTGCACAGTAGGTACATTTATCAGCCGTATTGGTTTCAGGATCCATATAGATTGCTCCATAAGGACACGCCATCATACACCCAGCACAACCGATACATCGCTCGTTATCAATATTGACAATACCATTATCTAAATAGTGTAGTGCCGATACAGGACAGATACGCTCACATGGAGCATTTTCACAGTGATTACATCGCAGTGGTGTAAAATTCCTTGATGTATCTGGGAATGTCCCCACATCTATATATTTAACACGTAAACGCCACGAACTAAGTGGCACTTCATTTTCAACTTTACAGGCAATCTCACACCCTTTGCAACCCATGCAAAGATTTAAATCGACTAAAAAACCTAACTTCATGCTTCCTCCTATTTATTTTGATAATAATTATTATCACGAATGATAACTTTTTCTAATAGAGAAGATAGTAGCATTATCTATTGATTAATTTGATTAAAAATCATTGTATTAAATAAATAAATAATAAAACTATCACCATTTTTCTCACTTTATAATTACTCAAATCATATTGATAATTATCATAGATACTTTTATTCAGAAATATTGATTAAAGTTCACGAAAGATTAAATGAGAATATTGACCCTTGATGTTCTTGACTCTTGATTTGAAGTGTTATATTATGTAGCTTTAATATCTGTTTGACAATTGCCAATCCCAAGCCCATAGAGTTATCCCAACTATGCTCTTCGGTACGAAAAAACTTTTTGGTTACCTTCTCGATATTCTCTTGAGATATTCCAACTCCTCTATCAATGATACTTACTTTACCACCCTCTAATCTGACTTCAACTGCTTCATCTGAGTATTTTAGTGCATTTTCTATAAGATTTTTAAGAACTATCTCAATTAGTGCTTTATCTGCTTTGATAATCAACACCTCATCAGAGACAACTATCTTACGATTTTTATACTTCTCCTCTAAGTTCATTGCCACATCTTTAAGAAGCAATCCAATATCAAATTTGCTAAGTTGAAGCTTCTGCTCTCCACTCTCAAAACGATTCCAGAGGAGCAGACGACTGAGTAATTCCTCTATCTTTTCGCCATTATTATAAATTTTATTAAGAAATTTTTTTCGTAAGGTAGGGGGGATTTCATCGTCATCATTGAGCGTCTGTGCGTATCCCATAATCGCAGCAATTGGGTTACGAAACTCATGGGCAATAGCAGATAACATATCTGAGCGTTGTCTATTTTTTAACTTTATTTTTGCTGTATATTTACGCTTTTTACTGTCACGCTTTTTTATCTTTCGTAAAAGATGTACCAGTCGCATATTGATATTTTCAAACTCCTTGGTGAAGTAGCTTGTCTTTTCATTAGTCTCATCAATACTATCTATTCCAGACAGATACTTCTCTAAGAGCTTAAGCTCTTTTTTTATCTCCAACACCATGCTGTAGACAAAATAAAAAGTAATTATCAGTGATAAAATAAAAAAGCTTACATGAAAATAGTGATTTTGGTACTCTTGTGGGATAAGTATTAAACCTAAACTGTACAAGAGTACCTCAAAAATGACAATTGTTATCAATTTTGCCCTAATATAGGCACTTAGTGAGGGTTTTTTATACAATTTTTATTTACCTTACACTACACTCTCTTTTAAGCTCTGTTCATACCTTTTAATCTCTGCTTTCATTACTTTGATTTGCCTAGCATAACCATCAAGCTCTTCTTGAATTTCACCCTCTTCCCAATCATCACTAACCCACTCAAGCTCATCTTTTCGTGTACGATATTTAGCTAATAGTTGATTAATCTTTTCTTTTGTACTCTCTACATTAAATGCTACTTTATTCTCTTGTTCGTTGGGTTTCATTGTCCACTCCTTGTATTAGTTTTTTTGGAATCTTTTCACTATCTTAACAAAAATATTATAAAGAGTCTCCACTTCTTTTATGGTTGTTCTCTCGTTTAATCCATGTATCCTATCATTAATGACACCAAACTCTACAATTTCTATTCCATAGGGGGCGATATGTCGTCCATCACTCGTTCCACCAGCTGTCGAAAGCTTTGTCTTGACCCTTGTTACTTCTTGTATCACACTTCTTAACTCATTGACAATATAGGAATCTCGATTGGTTACAAATGGATAAGAACCCTGCTCTAATCTTAATTCATATTCCAATCCTTCAAACTTCTCATCTATAAACTCTTGAAGTGTTTCTTGTGTAGTATTGGTTGAATTTCGTACATTAAACATCATCTTTAGACTGTTTGGAGTCACATTGGTCACCTCCATTCCCGAACGAATATCAGTAATTACCAATTTACTAGGAGCAAAGTTATCATCTCCATTATCAAGATTATGCTCTGATATTTGTGATAATATCGAAGCTATATTATGAATAGGATTTATCGCTTTTTCAGGATACGCAGCGTGTCCCTGTTTTCCTTTTAGGGTTAAAAAGCCATTGATAGAGCCTCTACGTCCTATCTTAATTGCATCCCCAAACATCTTCTCACAAGTAGGCTCTGCCAAAATACAGTAATCAGGAAGTAGGTTTATCTCTTTAAGATATTTTAAAACTATCTGAGTACCATAAGTACCATCTCCCTCCTCATCCGAGGTCAATAGCAGAGATAATCTCCCTGAAAAATCATTATCCATATCTCTTACTGCCTGAACAAAAGCAGCCACACCCGATTTCATATCCTGAGTACCACGAGCATAGATATACCCATCTTTTATCATCGGAACAAAAGGGTTAGTATCCCACCCATCACCCGCAGGAACCACATCAAGATGACCTGCAAAACAGAGGTGCTTTCCTTTACTAAATTTTTTTGTTAAAAATAAATTTTTAACCCCACCATCATTAATCCATATCGCTTCAAAATCTACTAAGTAGTTTTCTATATACGTAAGCATACCTCCATCATCAGGTGTAATTGACTCAGCAGAGAGTATTTTTAAGAAGAAATCTATAACATCTAATCTTTTTTCCATAATATATAACCTTGTTTATAATTCTTGTTTTTTATAATCATGAAAGAGTAGCAAAGATATACTTTCTAAAAACTATAAGCATGAGAAAAAAAGACAAATTTGGAAAAGTAAATGAAGAGAATTTTAAAATAGTAGTTGGTACAAAAAGAGTCATGAACTTTTTGCAAAAAATCTAAGGAATACAAATTAAATAACTACCAAATTTCAAAGGCAACTAAACAAATATCTTTAACTCTAGTTTTCCTTGAATTACGGGGAGTAGTCCTGCGTCAAACTATAGCTAAATCTATTCGTTTATTTACCTATGAAAATCGTCACTTATTTAATTTGCATTCCTAATATTTGAAATTATCTTTCTGTCTCTCCCGCATAGCTCATAATCCCACCTACATGGTTGATACTGCGAGTATGTCCATTCTGTTGGTAAAGTCGTGCTACTTGTCCACTTCTTGCCCCTGTTCTACATGTGAAAATAACTGTTTTATCTTTGATTTCATTAAAAAAAGTTTCACCCCAAGATTGAAAAACAGAGGTTGGTTTTAACAGGTCTATACCTTTAATATGACCTGCATCATACTCCATCTGCTCTCGAACATCAACTAAGAGAAAATCTATTTTTCCCTCTTCTCTATCTTTTAATAAACGTACCAACTCTTCAGAATGGATATTACTTTTTTCTAATAGTTCACTCATATTTAATAAATTCCTTTTGTAATAAATTATATTTAATTATACATAGAATTTATTATAATAGAATTTATCCTCTTTTTTAAACTATTTATATATAATTACAGATTAAAATTGGGTAACAAAGGAACATAATGATTATAGATAACACCGTACTAGAAAAACTGGAAAAACTCTCTATGTTAAAGATTGAAAATGAGAAGAAAGAGGAACTCGCCTCTCAACTAACAGAGATACTCTCTTATGTGGAGAATCTAACGGAGCTTGATACCAATGGTCTTGATACTTCATTTTCTACACTATCAGGAGGTACACCTTTACGTGAGGACGAAGCAACTTTAACACCTGAAATTTCAAAAGATATATTTGTTCATACACCTAATGTAGAGAATGATTTTTTTATCGTTCCTAAAATTATCACATAAAACTTAAACAAAAATAAAGAATTTTTACTATAGTATATTATTAAAATTTTATAAATTATAAGAGAGAACAATATGGCTATAGATATCAAGAAACTTCTACAAAGCGTTGTGGCACATGGCTCTTCAGACTTGCACCTTGTAAGTCGTTCTGAACCTCAAATTAGAATTGATGGGGCATTAAAAGCAGTTAACCTTCCTATTTTAACAGGGGAAGATATAGAAGAGATGACCTATGCACTCCTGACCGAAAAACAGAAAAAACAGTTTGAAGAGGAGTTGGAACTCGATTTTGCACTCATGCTTCCAGGAATTGGTCGGTTTCGAGCGAACTACTACCGTACTCTGGGGGATATTGCCGCCGCATTTAGGATTATCCCAACAGCCATTCCTTCTCTGGATGAGCTTGATGCTCCTGCCATCTATAAAAAAATGGTACAGAGAGAAAAAGGTCTTGTCTTGGTCACTGGTCCTACGGGTTCGGGAAAATCGACCACCTTGGCTGCCATGTTAAATGAGATTAATCTTACAGAAAATAAACATATTGTCACCGTGGAAGACCCTGTGGAGTTTATTCATGAGAACAAAAGCTGTGTCTTCTCCCACCGTGAGACAGGACGCGATACTAAAAGTTTTGCCAAAGCCCTAAAGTATGCGATGAGACAAGACCCCGATATCATACTAATTGGAGAGATGCGAGACAAAGAGACCATTGAAGCTGCTCTCACTGCTGCGGAGACTGGTCACTTGGTCTTTGGAACGCTCCACACCAACTCTGCCCCAGGTACTATTAACCGTATTATTGATGTCTTTGCAGGAGATGAGCAAGGACAGATACGCTCTATGATTTCCACCTCCCTAGTCGCCGTTATTGCACAGGTACTTCTTCCCAAAGTAGGAGGAGGACGGGTGGCAGTACCTGAAATAATGATAACCAACCATGCTATTTCAAACCTAATTCGTGAAGATAAAGTACACCAACTATACTCTCAAATGCAATTGGGACAAGGAGATACAGGAATGCAGACCCAAGCACAAGTAATGCTTCGACTCGCAAAAGCAGGTACTATTACCAAAGAACATGCCATTCAGTACTCAAATAAACCAGATGAACTAAAAAAACAGTTGGGTGTACGATAATGTCGAAATAGAAACAGAAGAGTAACCAAACACAAAAAAACAGATACTTTAAAGTTTTGTCTCTATTTTTTTTAGATATAATATTTTAAATTTTTTGTATTGGAGTGGATATTTACAATGATAGATTTTAATACCGTAGATATGATAATAGCAGGGTTGATTCTTTTTCTGAGTCTTAAGGGACTTGTTAATGGATTTACCAAGGAACTCTTTAATTTTATCGGACTAATTGTGGGAATAGCAGTTGCTGCACGAATGAACATCACAGTTGGTCAGTTTATTAGTGAAAATATCTTTCCTATTGAAAATGACCCTGCCTTAAAAATGGTAGGTTTTGTAACTGTATTGATTGCAATTTGGGTTATCTCAACACTTTTTTCCTCAATTATAGAGTCTGTTTCGTCTGATGAAGTAGGATTTTTTAGCAGAATTTTAGGGTATATCTTGACCATAGTACGTTATGTGGCTATATTTTCGATAATACTGGTTAGTGTTAAAGATGTTGAGTTAATCTCTAAAAAACTGGATACATACTCCCAAGAGAGTAAGATTATCACCTCACTAAATGAGATTGGGAATAAACTGCTTAATAGGGAAGAGGAGCAACAAAGTGAAGAGAATAACGAGACAAAAAATGAGATTTACACAGAAAAAATTAATCTTAAAAATTATGATATAGAGAGAAATCAAACTAATGAGAATAATCAAACTGATGAGAATAATCAAACAATGGAATAAAGGATAGTCCAATGCCACAAAACATAGTATCTTATGCGGATGTACTTAATGATTTTAAAAAACTACTAAAAGTAAACAAGCTTAAGTATACAAAACAGCGAGAGCTAATTTTAGAAATTATCTATAATAATGATGGGCATTTTACCCCTGAAGATATCTACAATCTTATAAAAAAAAGTTATCCAGAGGTAAAACTTGGTATTGCTACTGTCTATCGAACGCTTACACTTTTGGAAGAGTCCAATATCGTAAGTTCTATCTCGTTTGGTGCACAAGGGAAAAAATATGAGTTTGGACTGGGAGAACACCATGACCATTTGGTCTGTCTTAAGTGTGGAGGGATAGAGGAGTTTTTTGATGAAATAATCGAACAACGCCAAGAGGATATTGCGAAAGAGCATAACTTTAGAATGAGCAATCATATCATGAAGATTACGGGTATTTGTTCTGTGTGTCAAGCAAAAGAGTAGGTAACCCCCCACAAAAAATATTTAATCCAAAAAAATTACGACATTAAAGTACTATTAGAGCATTATTAAAATATTTTTTAGAAAATTTTAATACTCTTTACAAAAAATTATAAAAAGAACAGAAACTAGGAGAAACCTTGATATTTGATAATCAATATATTCAAGAGAGAATTAAAAAAACGGAAATATTACGAACAAGAGGTATCAACCCTTATCCAAATCAAGTAAAAAAAGGAACACCCTCAAAAAAATTTTTAACTCAATGTGCTTATGTACATGAGATAGAGACTAATGAGATAAAAAGGGATGAAACCAAAGAGTATCGTCTAACAGGTCGTCTTAAATTTATGAGAATTATGGGAAAAGCCTCATTTGCAAAAATTGAAGATGAAGATGGATTGGTACAGATTTACTTTAACCGTGATGACCTTCCTGATGGATACTACAACGATGTGGTCAAAAAGCTTTTTGAAGTTGGAGACATTATTGAAGTACGAGGTTATCCATTTATTACTGGAACAGGAGAGCTTACACTTCACTGTCTAAAGGTAAATTTGGTAACAAAATCTATTTTTCCACTGCCTGAAAAATTTCATGGTATTCAAGACCAAGAGATTAAATATCGTCAACGCTACTTAGATATGATTATGGATGCAGAGGTGACCAAACGATTTAAAATGCGTTCGAAAATTGTCTCATCTATCAGACGCTTCTTTGAAGATAAAGGTTTTTTAGAGGTAGAGACACCAATGATGCACCCAATTCCAGGGGGAGCCAATGCCAAACCATTTACGACTCATCACAACGCACTAGGTGTAGATAGATACCTACGAATTGCACCTGAGCTTTACCTAAAAAGACTTATTGTGGGGGGAATGGATGCTGTATTTGAAATCAATAGAAACTTTAGAAATGAGGGGATTGATGCCACTCATAATCCTGAGTTTACCTCTATTGAGTTCTACTGGGCATATAAAACCTATATTGAACTTATGGAAGTGACAGAAGAGCTGTTTGATTACCTCTTTGACCATTTAAACTTAGAGAGAAAACTCCCCTATGGAGATATCGAGATTAATTTTGCAACACCATTTGCAAAAGTTCCATGGGTAGACTCTATTGTCGATATTGGTGGTATTCCTAAAGAGGTAGCCACTGATAAAAACAAAGCTATGGCTTATCTAAAAGAGAGAAATCTAAAAGTAGATGAAAAGTGGACACTGGGGTATGTTCAAGCAGAACTTTTTGATGAGTTTGTCGAGGGAAAACTAATTAACCCTACGTTTATTACTGATTATCCTGTAGATATTTCTCCACTGGCAAGAAGAAGTGATGAAAATCCTGAAGTAACAGAGCGTTTTGAGCTGTTTATGGCAGGAAAAGAGATTGCCAATGGATTTAGTGAACTTAATGACCCAATTGACCAATATGGGAGATTTAAAGCACAAGTAGATGCAAAAGATAGCATCGCCGATGATGAAGCGATGCATATGGACACTGATTTTGTTCGAGCATTAGGCTATGGAATGACACCAACTGCTGGGGAGGGAATAGGTATAGATAGACTAGTTATGATGCTTACCAACCAACATACGATTCGTGATGTACTACTCTTTCCTGCAATGCGTCCAGAAGCACCCAAAGCACCTCTAATCTCTGCCGAAAATAGATGTAAAAAATGTGGGAATGAAAATCCTGATGAGCTAAAACCTGCCAAAAAAGGTAAAGGTATGTTCTGTATTGATGGGAATAGCTGTAAAAAGCGTATTTCTGAACGTACGTAAACCTATATCTAGCTCTTTAGCTAGAGGTAGTTCACTGGTGAGATAGCAATCTCACCCTACTAAAACTTGATATAAATACATAATAATTTGACCCAAAGTTAAGATAATTAATATTTGTATGAAAAAAATAGTTTTAATAACTTACTTCGTTACAGTTAACATCATGTTTTGAGAGTTCATCATTTCGAGAGCTGAGATTAAGCTTGTTGGCATAGTAAAAACACTCTTTGTAGTTCTGTTTATCGTTATAGAGAACCTTATAGAAGCCTTGTGAGACAGCCATTCTATTTTTTCCAATACGTTTTGATCGTTGACCATATTTTACTATATTGATAACATCAAGTTCACCAAGCTCAACGGCTTTATCTCTAGCAAACTTCTCTACTTTTGACCACATATTACGGTTCACTTGTGGTGCTTGAGGAATAATATTTGCCAAAGTATAAACTGCATTCAAACTCTCATCACTCCAATCAAATGCTGCGTCAGGAGCTAAGTGACCTTTGTCATAACCTGAGTTGATATAATCAGTTGAGGATATTCGGTATTTTTTTTCAATGCTTTTTTCTACATAAAAAGAGGGTCTTTTATCAATATTAGGGTCATTCATTAAATCCCCTTCGAGCCTATAGGCAACACTTTTTGTTGCTTTTAATTTATAATCATAACAGATATGGATAAACTCATTGTCTATAATCTGATTACAGTTTGCCTCATTAATAAACTTGCTTTGGTAGTCGATGCTATTATCTTGTGTATAACTCCCCCCTTGATTGCCACTATCTTGTGTCTCTGTTGAGTTACACCCCATTAGGGTTAATAGTAGTAGAGTAAATATGCTATTTTTTATACGATTCATCATCTGATTACCTATAGTTTTTCATTGCTTGTTGAGCTTCACGCATCTGTGTACGTCTTTTAAGGGTCTCACGCTTATCATGAAGCTGTTTTCCTTTGGCGATAGAAATGCTTAGTTTTGCAAAGTTTCGCTCATTAAAATATATCATTAGAGGAACAATTGTCAGCCCATCTTTTTGTACCTTTTCATAGAGTTTGTTAAGCTCTTTTTTGTGCAAAAGGAGTTTTCTAGGACTTCGTGTGTCACGAGAGTAGGCACGGTTGGTGGTTTCTAGTTCAGCGATATGTGCATTCATTAGATGGAGTTCACCTTTGATAAAACGACAAAAAGCATCATTGAGATTGGCACGTTTGGCTCTAAGGGCTTTGACCTCAGAGCCTTGTAGCACAATCCCTGCTTCAAACTTCTCTAGTATTTCATAATCATGGTAGGCTTTTTTATTTTTTGAGACAATATTTATAGACATAATTTATTCTTTTTTTAATATTATACTATACATGAGGTAAGATATCTGATAGTGTTTTATCAAAATAGCAAACTATGGCTTAAAAAAGTGAAAAAATTAAAAAAAGTGACAAAGATAGATATTAGTCAAAAGATTGGTGACTATCTCTATCATCATTTATTAAAAAAAACGCTTCAACACCCCATAGAAATCTCTTATAAAATAAAACAGTCCAAAAAATAGAGTGCCAAAGAGTGTCCAACTTGGGATATGTTTTAGAAGATAGTTAAACAGAGAGTTCAAGTTCCCTTTATAGCCTGTTTTTAGCAGATTGACTCTGTTGCCCATACGTACCATAAACTTCTTTTCTCCCATTTGGGAGAGTGCTTTAAAGCCATTTTCTCCATAGGTTGAGGCATAAAGAAAATTTTTATGAGATACTTTTGGTAGTTTTCTACTGTAGAACAGTGCTTTATTATTGGTCACTTGTAGTAGAATATGACTTTTTTTATTAAATTGTGTCGTAAAACTACTAAGATTTTTTAGCTCTCTAAAATTTTTTGTTTTGCTTAGGAGTTCGAGTGTCTGATTTAATCCAACCTTTTGATAAAGCTTATATATAGGAGATAAAAGCTTCTCTATATGCTTTATAGAGTAGGTATCTTTGGCTCTTTTTGCCTGTTTTACCAAGATATTACCCAACCAAGGAGGAATTTTTTCTGCTCGTTTGGCATATTTCAAAACAGAGATAGAGGTCTTAATCGAACTTGTCGCACCCAAGGTGTAGATGGTGGAGATGGTGGCAACAATTCCAAGAGAAGAGAGAGCCACTACGACCTTATCTACCTTTTTATCATTATAGAAATTAACCCCCTCCAAAGAGAGGTCTCGTATATCACCAATAAGAAAAAAGTCCGAAACCATTGCCGATGTTTTTCCTATGTCCTCATCAGACTTACCCTTAAGCACCCCTTCTATTAGCTTCTCACCCTGATATTCATAACTGTTACGCTTGGTTTGAATCTGCTTAAATAGCTTTTTACTTTCTGAATTTTTACGCACATAAGAATACTCCATAAAGTAGCCAAGATACTCCTCTGCTTGAGCATATTTTTTCTCTTTGATAAGCTTTTGGGTATGGGGAATTGGGTCGATGTGTGCCAGTGTTCGGATATCAAATACTTTTCTCTCTTGTAGAAGAAGAGAGGATAGTGTCATGAGTATAAGTAGAAAGATATAAAAAAATGGTTTGGTTAAAATTTTCAAAATAGCTCCTTTTAGTCATCTATTTCTTTGAAAAAGAGTTGAACAATGCCTCTAAAGGTATTATCCATTCGTGCATCTATCACCAAGAATTTTTTCGTAATGGGATGTGGTGCAAAATATGTTTTATCTGCCGTCTCAATTAATCTTTTTGCCTTGTTTTTGAAATACCACTATATTGGGTTTTATGATTTGAATAACATTTAACCCTACTTTTTCTGCCATTATTTCAAAACTTTTGGGTGTAAAGAAGCTTATATGGGTGATATCCCGTCTGTACCACCAGTCCAAAAACTCTTTATCCTCAGCAGAGGGGAACTGTGTCATAAGTACAATATACCCGTCACTGTTCAAGGAGTTTACCAAGGTAGTTAAAATAGAAATGGGATTTTTTAGATGTTCAAAAACCTCTGTAGAGGTGATAAGGTCATACTGCTTTCCCTCATACACTTTTTTTGGGAAATAGTAGAGGTCATACTGGTCAACGCTTAATCCTCTATGTCTAAGCAACTCTGCCAAAACAGGACCTGAACCACACCCAAACTCCAATGCACTCTCTATTGTTTTTAAATAAGGCTCAATCGCTTTGGCAATAAACTTCTCAAACATCTCCACATAACCCAGAGATTCAAAACTGTTTTCATGCTTATCATAGTGTGCTTTTTCCCTCTCTTTGTCTACCATATACGCATTATCTAAGTAGATAAAGCCACAATTTTGACAACGATAATAGTCCAAGTTTTTCTTATTATCACTCATCTTACTTGTGGTACTGTTGCAAATTTTACACTGAAACATTTTTTTCTTCTTTTTGCAACATTATAGCACAGTAGTACTATTTATCTATGTCTATTTTTCTCTTTTTCTTATGATAGCTTCATGATATCTTCTTATTAATATAAAACATGATAAAGTATAGATACATTCAAATAAAGGAAGAAAATGAAACTATTACTTACACTTATGATTGCAGGTTCAGCACTTTTAGTTGCAGGTGGAGATATTATGCCTGTTAAGGTTGTTACGAAGTATGAAAAGATTGAAGTTAAAGTTGCTTCAAAATGTTTTAAGCCAAACATCAAAAAATGTCCAGATTGTGAGGATGTTGCAGAACTTTGTCCTTATAATGGTGAGGATTTACCAGAGGCAAAAACAGAAATTTGTGAAGGTCTTGTCAGACAACAAGCTCAAGCTCAACATAGACCAAGATATTAATCTCTACTCCACCTTTTGAGGTGGGGAAATACCAATCTATAGACATCTTCTCTGCTTCTCCACTTATATTTTTTATCCTCTTTTAATCTGATAAAAAATAGATTTCCTGAATCTCGCCATGCATCCAATATAATACTATCCTCAATCCCTTTACCTTTAGCAGAGACAGCCAATGCATTATGTTCAAAATAGCCATCAATATCTGCCCCTACATAGTGTAGCTTTAGGCTTCTATACTGTTTTTTATTTAAAAATGCCAATAAATCCTCTGCCCAATCATAACAGAGTCCTCTTTTTTTAATGCCCATATTAATTAATGTATTGTGCCATAAAGGAGGAGAGACCAACTCATACTTTTTTACTAATTTACGCGATAAAAAAATAGCACTTTGAGCTAAATTCTGAGCCTCTTTTTGCTCAATTGTAATATCTAACTCTTCCAACATATGGGTGAGTCTCTCTATTTTTTGAGAGAGTTCAAAAGAGGTAGGGGTAGAGAGAGGAGTGAGACTACACCCCGAGAGAAAAAGAATTCCCAAAGGGAGTAAAAAAAAACTTATAAATCTATTTTTTAATCTTTTTTTAACGATATAGTACATCATCAGGATTAACATATAAAATAGGAAGATAGTTGTAGAAAAAATAGATTATAACCATCATTAACCCCATATATAGCCATACATTTCGAGGATTTAATGCCACAAAAATACCCCCAATAACCCCTGCTATTAATCCCCCAATATGGGCACTTAAATCCACGCTAGGAAATGCTAATCCAATTCCAAGATTTAAAAGTAAAAGTATGCCAAAGTTCTTCATAAACTCCATAAATTGATTTTGCATTCGTTCACGATGTACTAATACAAATCCTGCCAATGCCCCAAAAAGTCCAAATATTGCCCCACTTGCTCCAACCCCCACAGAGAGAGGGTGAAAATAGATAGAAGCCAATGACCCAACAAAAGCAGAGATAAAGTAGATAATAAGATAAGATGTTTTGGAAAATAGCATCTCAACAGAGCGACCCACAATATAAAGAGAGAGCATATTCATTAAAATATGCTCAATACCTCCGTGTAAAAACATGGCACTAACCAGTCGCCACACTTCACCCTCTAGCACCACCAACGGACCAAACAATGCCCCTATGGTTGCTAGATACTGAGCGGACATATCCATTACATTCACCCCTGCCAAAAGAGGAAGTAGAAAAACAATAATATTAATAACCATCAAACCATAGGTGACAGGGTACTGTTTAAAATTTTCGATAAGAACTCCTATTAACTAAATATATAACATGAATTATAACAGACTATAGCTATTTAATCCTAAAAAAAGTGCTTCCACTTCCTGAAAAATACCATCCCTCTTTTGCAATGTCTCGTAATTGGGGATAAGCAATCAATGAAGCTCTGTACAAATCATTTGCCATTACAGCATTAGCTCTATTTAAAACCTCTTTAGTTTTTAATTTATCCCATCCTTCAAATGCCGTAGGTTCGATTTTATCGAACAACTCACGCTTAAACGTCTTATAAACCAATGGAGTATCGCAATGAATATCAGGCATAAAAAGTTCAATTTTAAAATCTTCATCATCAAAAGGCTCAACAATTTCACCAAATCCACTAACATTAGCCATGTCATAATCATAAACAAAAAATGGAATATCCGCCCCAACCGTTGAGCCTATTTTGGCTAGAGTAGGGGTATCTATCTGTAAATCACAAATCTCATTAAAAAGACGCATAAATGCTCCTGCATCGCTACTTCCACCACCCAGACCTGCACCAGTTGGGATATTTTTTTCTACTACTACTTTATGATGTTTAAAAAAGTCTGTCTGTTCATTAATATCATCTTGTATGGCTAAAAAAGATTTATAGATAGTATTTGATTCTACAGGAACATCTCCGCACCCCTCAATGATAAAGCTTTCACACTCTTGGGGTACAAAAGAGATGGTATCATAGAGATGAGGTAGTTTTATAAACCGTGAGAGTAGGGTGTGGTAGCCATTTTTGTGTCCAGTTATTTTTAGGAAGGTATTTATTTTTGCATGGGCTTTTAGGGTCATTTTTATCCTTTAATGTGTTCGATAAATTTATGCACTCTATTGAGTTTATACTTAATTTCTTTATCTCTAATTTCAATAACTGAAAAGAAATTTTTAGTTTCTACCCAATACTCTCCATCTTCTTTATTTTCAAAATAGTCAATATAAAGTTTTTTACCAAGTTCTAAAAATTCTGGCTCTCCTGTGTAGATATTTTGAGGTATTTTTAGATATTTTAGAGGGTCAAGAGCCTTTTCATTCTCAAAGCTAAATGCTCCCTCATAGTCACGTTTTAGGCTTGATAGAGTAGCATTTACTCCTAACGTATCAGCGATAATTGCCCCCAAGGAACGAATGTAAGTTCCCTCTGATACTACAGCTTCAAAGTGGATAAAAGGGTGATTGTATCGTACCAAGTGAATGTCGTAGATGGTTGAAGTTATCTTTTTTAGCCTCACCTCTTCCCCTGCTCGTGCCAACTCATATGCACGTTTGCCATTGACCTTTTTGGCAGAGAATTTGGGAGGGTAGTAGGTGAGTTCTCCTTTTAGTGACTCTAAAGCTTGGTAAATCTCATTGATAGAGAACTCTTTGACCTTCTCTATCGCGTCTACATTCTCGATGTCTAAGCTTTGTGAGTTTGCTCCTAGCCATAGGGTGGCCGTGTATGCTTTGGGTGTTTTTTTAAGATATTGAAAAAGCTTAGGGTATTGCCCAGTTGCTACAATGAGGCAACCTGTGGCAAAAGGGTCAAGTGTGCCTGAAAAGCCTACCTTTTTGGTATTGTATTTTCTTTTAATGTGACCCATATATCCATTAGATGAGCGAAAAATTGGTTTGTTTACTACAAATAGACGGTTCATAATTTCCTTATTTAAATTGTTTATACGGCTTGGACAAAAGAGCTAAGTATCTCTTTTTTGTTTCCACCAAAATTAATTTTTAGTTTGTATTGATGTCCTGATTTTGTAGAGCTTTGTACCCTGCCAATGCCAAACAGTTTATGTTTGATGAGGTCACCTTTTTTAAATGAAGAGCTTTTTGTTATCTTTAGGCTCTCCCCTTTTACAAGTCCTGCTTCGCTTAAAAATCGACTCTTTAGGATACGTTTTCTCTGACCTTTATAAAAACGGCTGTTTACATAACATAGCGTAAGATAGGTTTTGGCTCGGGTAATGGCAACATAGCCCAATCGTCTCTCCTCCTCCATGTTAGTTCCTTTGTTTAGCATTGGGAAGAATCCCTCTTCCATTCCTATAACATAAAGATGCTCAAACTCTAGCCCTTTTGAGGCATGTATACTCATGATCGTGATGGCATTCTCATCCACTTGGTCTTGTTCGCTCTGTAAAGAGATATTATTTAATAGGAGTTCAAGCGTTAGGTTCGGCTTTTTGCTGACGCTCTCTCTAAAGAATCCATAAAACTCATCAATATTAAGCATTCTATCCTCTCCATCTACCATATTACCATAATACTTTTTGAGTCGAATTGTCTCTTCGAATATATCAATAAAGTTGTGTAAGGAGTTTTGAGCCTCTCCTCTAAGTAGATTAATATCTTCTATAAACAGTTTGATAGAATTTGATGCTTTTTTGCTTATTATTGTGGCAATCTCTTCAACTGTTTTACTGTTGATAAGTTCAAATATAGAGCTTTTGTTCTCAAACGCTGCTTTTTTGAGTTTATCTAAGGAGACTTTTCCAATACTTCGTTTTGGTTTGTTGATGATACGCTCTAAGGAGAAGTCATCATTTGGATTGGTGAAGATTCTAAGGTAGGAGATAATATCTTTTATCTCTGCTCGGTCATAAAAACGCATTCCTCCTAGCAATTTAAACCCCAATCCCTCTTTGGTGAACCCCTCTTCTATGGAACGGGAGAGTGCATTAATACGGTATAGTACGGCTATCTCATGTGAGGGAACTTTTTGGATAAGTAGCTCTTTTATATCTCTGGCGATACTTTTTGCCTCTAGTGACTCATCTAGTGCATGAAGCAGGTGTATTGATTGCCCCCTTCCACGAAAAGAGGTGAGCTTTTTTCCTATACGTTGGCTGTTGTGTTCTATCAGTTCATTGGCAGCTTCTAAAATAGGTGAAGTGGAGCGATAGTTTGTCTCTAATTTTACTATTTTTGTATTTTTAAAATAGACTGAAAACTCTAAAATATTTCGGATATTTGCACCACGCCATCCATATATACTCTGGTCATCGTCTCCTACGACACAGAGATTATTATGCTCAGATGCCAATAACTCTAGTAGTTTAAACTGAAGCTCATTGGTATCTTGATACTCATCGACCATAATATATTGATATCGGTTACTTGTTTCTATTCGTAACTCATTATTTGACTCAAGTATCTGATATGTGAGCATTAGCAGGTCATCAAAGTCAACAAGATTATTTTCTGTAATCTCATTTTGATAATCTCTATAGATGGTTGCAATCTTTTTATAGTCAGGTAGTTCTGCTTTTTCTAAAATTTCATCAGCAGTTAATAGTGTATTTTTATATTTTGATATTTCTGAAGAGATAAAAGCGATATTTAAATCTATGGCGTGTTTTTTTGCGATACGCTTTATAATGCGTTTTCTATCGTCAGAATCGATAATGACAAAGTTATTGGAACGTCCAAGTTTTTCTATGTGAAATTTGAGAAAAAGAAGACCAAACTTGTGAAAAGTACATAGAAGAGGCATGGAGGTTGTGGGCTGTTTAATAAGCAAGTTTGCACGTTCTCTCATCTCTTTGGCTGCTTTGTTGGTAAAGGTTAAGGTAAGTGTATTTTGTGGGTCAATTCCTACTTCTCCTATAAGATAAGCTAATCTTGTTGTTAATGTTTTGGTCTTACCACTCCCTGCTCCTGCCAAGATAAGTAGTGGCCCATCAATGTGTTTAACTGCCTCTCGTTGTGCTGTATTTAGGTTATTTATCGCGTTTTTCATAAACTACTCTTGTTTCTTATTAATTTTCTTTATTATACCGATAAATGGATTAATTATCTATTTTATTAAAATATTTGATAAACTTATAAAGTTTTTTAACTATAATCTGTTATAATGATTTAAATTCAAAAAGAATATAAGTATATTAATAAGGGTACATAATGTTAAGAGATTTTGTAAAGATGGAGACCTTCCTCACGGTTGCACGAGAGCGAAGCTTTTCAAAAGCATCTGCGAAACTGGGAATATCTCAACCCGCAGTAACGCAACAGATTAAGTTTATAGAGAAGTATTTGGAAGCAAAGATTATCGACAGAAAAAAGAATGGAATACGATTAACAGCTGAAGGTGAAGAGTTATATTCAATTGTAACGCATTTGGAAAAGGCAATTGGAGTTCTTGAAAAAGATGTACTCAAAATTATTAATAAAAAAATGACATTTAGACTTTCAGCCTCTTTTACAATTGGTTCTTATGTTATTCCTGGTGAGTGTCTTAATACCATCTCTGAGACCATTGGAAATGATATTAATCTTAGTATTGATAACTCAGATAAAGTTATCGCTGCATTAAAAGATAAAAAGTGTGATGTGGGTCTTATTGAAGTACCTATCTTTGATGATAATTTGATTTATAGAGAGTGGTTTGATGATGAGCTTGTCATTGTCTCAAATTCACCTCTGCCAAAACTTCTTAGAACAGAAGAGTTATATGAGTTCAAATGGATCTGTCGTGAAGAGGGGTCTCATACGCGTAAACTTATAGGAGAAGTTTTTGAGGAGTTGGGTGTCTCTTGTAAGAGTTTTAATGTCCTCTCTGAGGTAAGCAACACCACCGCTGCGTTGCAGAGTGTAAAACGTGCTAAAAAAGAGGGTGAATCCCCAACAGTTACGGTTATCTCCAAACACGCTGTAGCTGAAGAGGTGCATAGAGGGGAGCTGTATGAGTCTCGAATGCATGGGTATACTATGACTCGAAAGTTCTATATTGTTTACACCAAAGAGAATAAAAATAATGCATTTGTAGATAATGTGGTTAATTATATTCTCTCTGGAAATTGTTAATTAAATTTTTCTAAGATTTCTTTCGTTGTAGAAGTCTTGCATTTTTGGGATTATTAAGCAGTGCTGACATGGAGTCTAACTCTTGAATCGTCTCTTTTGGAGAGGTGATGTTGATAAGAATGGGATACTCTCCTACAAATATCTGCTTGATTGCCAAGATAGGTATCTGTACCAAAGCACCAAAATTTTCTGAGCCAAAACCTGCTTCAAATTGCAGTTTATCAACCTCTAGATTAGCACTCTCAAATGAGTAGTTTGCTAACATGAAGAGGGTAACTTCAGGAAGTGATTTAAGTATTTCTATAGGAAGTGTGGGTTCAAATTCCACATGGGCTACTTCACACGCCACACCAAACTCTTGGTTTGATTCAAATAAAAATTCAATGGTTCGAAATATATGCTCTTCCATAATATCTTGAAAAGGGGCTTGTCGTAAGTTGTCTAAAGGCATTGGCTCTCTTTTGTAATTATCTTGGTTATACTCTTCTGAATCTGAAATCCTATCATAGCATTCATTAGAGCAAAGTTTAAAAAGTGTTTTATATCTTCACTTTTTATATTTTTCTGCTTTAAAAAGCCACTGTTTAAAAGTTTCATTCTCATTGTTCCTTCCAAAAGAGGAGTTGTTGGAGTAATCCACCCTCTCCCATCATAAAAGGCAATATTTGCAATAGTAGTATCGGTGAGAAGTCCATTTTTTTCGATGATTATCTCTTTAGATGGACAACATCCCTCTTTTAGGCTTTCAAGTGCCTCTCTATTTGCATATTTATAATTATATTCTATGTTGCTTTGGACTATGTTAAAACTTCTAAATTTTTTGGCTTGATAGGGAATATATTCAATAGATAGTATCTCTTTGGCATAAATAACCCTACAACGGAAGAGACCTTTTGGTGGAGCTTCTATCTCTTGTTGAAGTTGTATGGGTGTGATATTTTTAAAAAAAGCTCGACGAGTATGGTTACATCTTCTATTATGCCACTCGATATTATAAATTTTTCCATTATATATCTTTACTGTTTCTATAAATACAGTTTTTTTAAAGATAGCCTTTTTAAACATTATTCAAAGAGTTCAGTAGACATATATCTCTCTGCTGTATCACACAGAACAGTAACAATTACTTTTCCTTGATTCTCTTTTTTTGAGGCAATTTTAAACGCAGCAGTGAGATTTGCCCCTGAAGAGATACCTACGAGTAGACCCTCCTCTTTGGCAACTCGTCTTGCCATCTCAAAAGCACTCTCATCATCTACCTTAATAATCTCATCAATAATATTGGTATCTAAAATTTCAGGAATAAATCCCGCACCAATCCCTTGAATTTTATGAGAACCCATCTCTTCACCATGTAGAACGGCTGAGTTACTTGGTTCTACAGCGACTGATTGAAGATGAGGGACATGCTCTTTTAGTACCTCAGATGTTCCCATAAGTGTTCCTCCTGTACCAACAGCAGAGACAAAAAAGTCGATATTTTTATTGGTATCTTTTAAAATCTCCAAGGCAGTGGTTCTTCTATGAATAGTAGGGTTATCAGGATTTTGAAACTGTTGAAGCACAAATCCATTTAGCTCTTTTGCCAAATCTTCTGCTTTGGAGATAGCACCACCCATTCCAAATGAGGCAGGGGTCAAGACAATTTTTGCACCCAGATGTGTGAGTAGTTTTCGTCTCTCAATACTCATAGACTCAGGCATAGTCAAGATAAGTTTTATCCCCTTTGATGCACATATGGCGGCTAACCCAACACCTGTATTACCCGAAGTTGGTTCGATAATAGTGGAGTCGAGTTGAATCCGTTCTGATGCCAATGCTGTATTTACCATATTTAGGGCAATTCTATCTTTAACCGAGGAGGTAGGGTTCATAAACTCACACTTAGCAAGAATGGTGGCTCCTGCTAACTCTGAGAGTTTGTTAAGTTTTACTAAAGGGGTATTGCCTATAAGCTCTTCTATACTATTTGCTATCATGATTTTTCTCCATAATGTATAATTTTTAAATGATGCTATAGGCTAATTCTTCCCCTGCATACATGGGTACAACTGTACCATATTTTTGTGGAACAATAAAGGGTTTTTTCTCCAATATGATTGTTTTTTTAGGAACTTTTATATTTTTATAAATTCGTTTAGCATTATCTGAGACAAATGCTTGTAGTTTTTGAAGATTCGAGTGTTTCATGAATAGCTCTGTTAATACCTGAATTGCAATGGGAGAGGTAAAAACTCCCGCAGCACATCCACATGACTCTTTGGCGTGTTGAGGGTGTGGTGCAGAGTCAGAACCAAACATCACTTTTGGGTGTCCCTCCAAGGCTATTTTTCGTAAAGCCTCTCTATCTTCTGGTCGCTTGGCGATGGGTTTACAAAAGAGATGAGGTTGAAGCATCCCCCCTGCTACATCATCAAGGGTAATCAGAAGATGGTGTAGCGTAATGGTTGCATATAGATTAGGAAATCTATCAAGAGCTTCTACACTCTCTTTTGTAGTAATATGCTCCATAATAATTTTAAGTTTTGGAAAATTAGTTGCTAACATCTCATAGATAGAGACAAATTCAGCCTCTCTGTCCATGACAAATCCGTTAGTCTCTCCATGAATACAAAGAGGAATACCAAGCTCACTCATCGCAGTAAGGGTAGGGCGTAACTCCTCTACCTCAAATCCGTTCACTCCCCCCTCTGAGTTGGTGGTAATCCCTGCAGGATAGAGTTTAATGGCTATAAGTTCATCCCCCATAGACTCCAAAAACTCTTTGGTATATGTAGGCTTAAAAAATAGGGTCATGTAGGGGGTAAAAGTATCTTCTCCTATTGCCATTTTGATACGATTTTTGTATTCATCCAACGCCTCTTTTGTTGAGATAGGAGGTACAAGATTTGGCATAATTATCGCTCCTGAAAAAGTAGATGAACTAAGTGGTGCAACGGTTTGAAGCATCTCTTCATCTCTTAGGTGTAGGTGCATATCAAGTGGAGAGTTAAGAGTTATTGACATAGGTGTTATCCTTTGGGAAAAATTTGTTGGTATTTTATCTTTTGTATGCTTAGTTTCTGACGGAAATAAGAAATGATAATCAAGATATTTTAATATGCCCCATAATCTTTAATCACATAAAATAGCCCTTTACCTTTAGGTACAAACCAATATTTCATCTTTTTAATATTGGTGGTAGTCAAGCAGAGTAAATGAGGTGTTTTGTAGGCAATAATAGGGTAGTCTATCCCCCCATCAAAGAGCTGATTACAGCGTAAAATTCTTAGAGTAGTCTGGGCAAATGCTTTATCCACTCGGTTGAGTTCAAATTGCCATTTGGCATACTCTGAACAGCTTGGGTGGTAGCGACAGGAGGCGGGGAGCAGTCGTGAGATGGATTGGTAGGCATTGAGTGGTATCTGATAGAATCTTTTCACTTGATTATCTCTCCATTATGTACGATATAGGAGGGGGACATATTTACGGAGTGGTAGATGGTTGTTCCATATTTTTTATTATAGTATTGGAGTAGTATCTTTTGTTCGGTAGGCTCAATAGAGGGGGTGACCCATCCGTTGTTTGAGATAACTATCATCTGTTTTGGATTTCGGACATATAGCTCTTCGGATGTTCCCTCAAAACAGATGGCATTTCTAAAGGTGAGACCGTTTACCTCATAATCTGTAACTTCTGCTGATGCCACATAGTCGGGAGCTCCATCAAAAAATAGGTCATTAACGATTTTTCCCATCCATTTCGGAAGTGGGTTACTCTCTCCAAAAGGGACTAATACAACTTTATTCGCGATAGAAAATCTACCCTCTTTAAAAATATAGGTAGAGTTTCTAGGGATGCCATTATCCCAATATAGCCCACCTATGATGATAGAGATATTATTAGAAGCTCCCTGAAGTGCAGTCATGAGTTTGGGTCGTGTGTTGAGAAAAACAGGTAAAACAGACTCAGGAAAGACAATGATGGATTTTTTTTGAGCAACTGCTTTATCTATTTTTTTAAAGACCATATCTATATGAGAATTTTCTAGTTTAGGATTCCATTTATCTGTGACAGTTACCATTGTATTTGTGATACTAATATTGTATTGTGGTAGCTCTATTTTATTAAAATGAGATGAGAATGGATAGGTTAAGATAATCAATAGTAAAAATCTTAAATCTTTTTTTTGTAGTGAGAGGAAGACAGAGATAAGTACAAGAGCAAATTGCCACTTCTGAATCCCTATATAACTGTTGGTAAAGATAATCTCCATCTTGAACCAATCAAAACTAAAAGGGTGAAGATAAGAGAGAGTAAGTAGTGCTAAAGCTTTTAATCCCAAAGTATAGATATTTACATTTTTGGAATCGGAGCGTTTACGCCCAAATATAGCGAGGCTAAAGCCATTGTCTCCTAGTTTCTCAGCAAAAAAAGCCAAAAACCAAAAAATAGATCCATAAACAACAGCAGGAAAGAGAATTCCAATGGGAATTGCCCATGCAAAACCGTAGTTGAAGAAGCTCATTGACATCCACCAAAACCACAATATTCCAATAAAAAAACCACTCCAAAACCATACTTTTTTATCACTTTCTAGGAGGAGGTATAGAGTGAGGAGTCCTAAAATTGTATTGATGGTATAGTTTACCATACCGAGCCAATCGAGGTAGATAGCCCCAGCACTTAATAAGGCGATAAAAAAGCCTCGTGTTATCTTGTTAATGGTAAAATGTTCGCTAATTTTTAAACTCAAAGGATTCCCTTATGGAAGCAGTAGGACAATTTCTACCACTTATAATGTTATTTGGTATTTTTTACTTTTTAATTATCAGACCACAACAAAAACAGCAAAAAGAACACGCAGAGATGTTAGAAGCCCTTAGCAAAGGTGATAAAATAGTAACATCAGGTGGTCTCCATGTTGAAATTGTCAAAGTTGAAGAGGATTTTATCAAAATAAAACTGAACGACACGAGCATTGTTAAATTGGATAAGGCGTATGTCGCTAAAAAGTTAGAAGCGTAGCGTATGAATGCATTAAATTATAGAGTTGTTATCTTTGCATTTGCATTTCTATTTGGGATTGTCTTTTCTGTCCCTTCATTAACACAGTGCGATGAAAATACAACAAAAGGGGAGGCGAGTTCGTGTGGTAAAAAAATTACCCTTGGACTTGACCTTCAAGGGGGATTGCATATGCTTCTCTCGGTTAAGAGTGAAGTTGCCGTTGAATCAAAAGTAAAATCTATGGGAACAAGTATTAAATACAACCTCGAAAAAGAGGAGATTATTTTTGATGACTTGAAAATAGATAATAATATTATTACTTTTGAAGTACTTGATAAAGATGATTTACCAAAGGTAGTTAAGATTTTAGCCGAGGAGTTCAAAGAGGTTGCCGTTAGTCAAAATGGTGCTATATTCTCTTTGGAACTGACCGATGATTTGATTGCGTTGACCAAGCAAAATGCCATTGACCAAGCAGTGGATACTATTAGAAATCGTCTAAATATGTTTGGATTAGCCGAACCAACGGTTGCCAAGCAGGGTAAAGATAAAATTTTGGTTGAAGTTCCTGGAATTAAAACAGAAGAGGATGAGAATCGTATTCGTAAGCTTATTGCAAAATCTGCACACTTACAGATGATGGCAGTGGATGAAGCACGGGCTGCACGTGTAGATATGATGAGTGATGGTGAGGCTAAACAGTATGGAGATGTAATTTTACAAGATGTGGAGGATAACAGAACCAAATATCTTCTTTACTCTATCCCTATCTTAGATGGCTCTATGCTTGTTGATGCCAAAGTTGGATATGGAAAAGATAACAATCAGCCACAGATTAACTTTAAACTTAATGGACAAGGGGCTAAAATTTTTGGTGATTTTACAGGAAAATCTGTAGGAAAACGTATGGCGGTTGTTTTGGATAATCAAGTTTATACGGCTCCCAATATTGTGCAACGAATTGGTGGAGGACAGGTACAGATTACAGGTGCTTTTACCCCACAAGAGGCACACGATGTAGCCATTGCGTTGCGTTCAGGTGCATTACTTGCTCCCGTACAGGTAGAGAGTCAACGAAGTATTGGTCCTAGTTTGGGTGAGGACAATATAAATGCAAGTATTTTGGCACTTATTGTTGGGTTTTTATCGGTGGTTGTCTTTATGGTATTATATTATGGAATGGCAGGAGTTATCTCCAACTTTGCGTTAGTGGCAAACTTGTTCCTTATCCTAGCCGTGATGTCTCTTTTTGAGGCTACTTTGACGTTGCCAGGTATGGCAGGTATTGTACTTACCGTGGGTATGGCAGTTGATGCCAACGTTATTATCAATGAGCGTATTCGTGAACTCCTTCACGAAGGAAACTCCCTTACCAAGTCGATAGAGCAGGGGTACAACAATGCCTTTACTGCGATTTGGGATGCGAATATCACTACACTTATTGCGGCTGTGGTACTATTTGCTTATGGTACGGGACCAATTAAAGGGTTCTCTTTGACCATTAGTATTGGTATTTTAGCATCTATGGTTACAGCTATTTTGGGAACACATGGTATCTATCAGTGGTTATTGCCAAAAATAGACAAGAAAAAACTTGGCTTTTGGTTTGGAATCAAGACCGATAAGGAGATAAAATAATGGAAGTTTTTAAACAACAAAAGATTATAAACTTTATGGAGAATGCCAAAAAAGTTGGTTTTTTATCTATTACGTTGGTGGTTATCTCTTTGGTACTGCTCTTTACCAAAGGTTTAAACTATGGTATTGATTTTGCAGGTGGTACAATTGTTCAGGTTCAATATGAGGGCAAAGCCCCCATTGAAAAAGTGAGAGAGATTGTTGCACAAAACCCAAAATATCAGGGGGCTACGGTCACTTCATTTGGTTCTGAATCTGAGCTTGTTATTCGAAGCAAACAGGCTTCAAAATCTGTAAAGGGTGGAGCAAAGGTAGAAGTTCGTAAGATGCTTAAAGATACAGGAAAATTTGAGATACGACGTGTTGATATGGTAGGTCCTGCGGTGGGTGATGAGCTAAGAGAGAAAGGTCTCATGGCGATGCTTCTCTCTATTATCGGTATTATTGCCTATCTCTCATTTAGATTTGAGTGGCGTTTTGCTATCGCTTCTGTGGTAGCACTAATTCACGATATTACGATTGCTATGGGTGCATTAGCACTGTTTCAAATAGATGTAAATTTACCTATTTTAGCAGCAGTACTCACGATATTGGGATATTCTCTAAACGATACGGTTATTGTCTTTGATAGAATTAGAGAGGGAATTAGAACGATTAAGTCTCCTAATATGGCAGACGTTATTAATGAGTCCGTTACTAAAACACTCTCTCGTACTACGTTAACCTCTCTTACGACATTTTTTGTGGTCTTGACACTTTATCTATTTGGTGGAGAGATTATTAATGGGTTCTCATTTACACTTCTTGTGGGTGTTGTTGTGGGTACTTACTCCTCTATCTTTGTAGCATCTCCTGTACTTATGTGGTTGAAATTTTCAGTTGCTGAGTTTAGGGAAAAAGAGGCTGCATCCCTCAAGCGAGAAAAAGAGAAAGAGAAGATGCGTGCAATGTATGAACAAGGTACAATGTAAACAACTCTCTCTTATCCTCACCTTTAGCGTGGGGATAAAATAAAAAAATTAAGGAGGTTTTTGATGAATTGGGGAAAAGTTTTTTATATCTTTTTTACACTGATGAGTTTAACCACATCGGTATCGTTTCTTTATGAGCATACTATTATGGCTCTTTTTGCAGCAGCCAGTATCAATTTTGTCTCTAGTATTCTAAAGTTAGGAGTGCGAAATTTACTCTCAGCAGAGCTGTTGGCAGGTTCTTTGGTAGCAGATTTACACCTTATCCCCTCATTATGGCTTTTACATTTTGGAGGTGCGGAGAATATAAATTTGATTCGTGGATTGGTCATTGGTGCTATTATTGCAAATATCTATACCTTGGTTATCTCTATTGTAGAGAGTGCAAAGAGTAAAGAGGATTTTTAAAATCCTCTTTTATAGCTAGTACCGTTCATGCTAAGTAAACCCAAATTTAAGGACTAGCCATAGCTAATTAGAGAATAGTACTAGGCTAAAGCCATTAGTTTCTAATTTTTTAAAGAGAGGAGTAGTATCCACCTCTTCTTTTCTTAACCTCTTCTCCTAGTTGGAATACTGCCATTCCATAGTGTGAACTGTGGTTATAGGTTGTAAGAACTCTAAAATTATGCGTTCCAAACCAAAGCTCATCATGTGAGGCACGGTTGAGTTTAAGTAGAGATACTGGCCCATTATAGCTCATTTTTGTACGAGGTTTAATCTTATACTTCTTACGTAGTTTATATTGTGAGTATTTGGTCTTATATCCTGTTTTAAGACGTTTAAAGCGATTTCCATTATATTTTGCCCTAATCGCAACTTGACCAATAGAGCTATTCCATCCATTTCTAGCAAAGTAGTTTGCAATACTGCCAATGGCATCCTCTGCGTTCCATAAATCTGTTGTTCCATCCCCATTGAAATCCACCGCAAAATCAAGATATGAACTGGCAATAAACTGTCCATAGCCCATCGCTCCTGCATTTGAACCCATAAGCTCTGTTGGCTCTAAGTTAGATTGTCGGGTCATCACTAAAAATTTCTCTAACTGCTTGGTATAAAAGCTGTTTCTTCTATTTGGAAGCATACTTTTGGTGGTAAGTACATCCAAAACTTTTTTCTTTCCAAAGTTCACCCCGTATGCTGTCTCTATCCCAATAATTCCTACAATATACTCAGCAGGTACACCATACTCAGCCGTAGCTCTTTTAAGTGTGGTTCGGTGTTTATTCCAAAACTTAATACCTCGTTGTATATTTCTCTCATAGATAAAATTTTGTTTATATCTATCCCATGCACCACTAATATATATAGAGCTAGGTTCTCTGTATGGTCTAATAAAATTATTGGTATTTTGAGCTTGTGAAAAGACCTCATTGAGATAGCTTCTATCAAAGCCCTGCTCATTAACCATTCTATCAATAAAGTTTACAAGCATATAATTCCCACTAAAATCACCTTGAATTCCACCTTGTGAAGAATGTTGATATGTTGGTAGGTTATTTTGAACTTCATATTGTGGTATAGGTTCTAAAAAATTAGGCTCTATTTCTATGGGATTCTGTGAGATAATTGGCATATAAACAACAGGTTGCATCAAGGTTTGTATTATAGGTTCATCTCTAACAGGTTCTATATTTGGTTCAGTTAGTTGTATTGTTTGAGCTATTACAGGAGTATTTTTTACGAAAATAGGAGTTTTTATAATTTCAGCACCTATTGATGCTTTTGTTACTTTTTTTGCTAATGTTTTAGGCTGAATAGCAACTATATTAAAAGTAGTTTTTTTACTACCTGGAGAGGGATTAGCTTTTACTGTGGTCATTTTTTTTCTAATGGGCATCTCTTTTGTGCTACAGGCTGAAAAGAGAAGTACTGCTAAAGGTAAAGAGTATATTTTGTTCATATGAGTCCTAAAAAGTTATAATTTTCTTATTCTATTATATAGCTATCTTATTGAATAGAAAGTAAAATTTTATATGAAAAATAGATATTAGTGTATATAAGGTGATTTTTATAATATAAAAAAACATTTTATATTAATTTAGTTTTTTACGCTAATACATATTGTATATTTTAAAATCTAATCTAATATTAAGTATAATGCCGTAATTTTAGCTAATGGAGCAGGTGTAATGGGTTATAATCCAAGTGAGATAGAGACAAAATGGCAAACCAAGTGGAGTGAACAACAGGCATTTGAGCCAAAAGAGGATACAACTTTAAAGAAAAAATATATCTTAAGTATGTTCCCTTTTCCAAGTGGGCGTTTACATATGGGTCATGTAAGAAATTACTCTATTGGTGATGCGATGGCAAGATACTACAGAAAACAGAACTACAATGTTCTTCACCCAATCGGTTGGGATGCTTTTGGAATGCCTGCTGAAAATGCAGCAATTAAGCATGGAAGACACCCCAAAGATTGGACTTACTCAAATATTGCATACATGAGAAAAGAGCTAAATAGTTTGGGACTTTCATTTTCGGAAACAAGAGAGTTTGCCACCTGTGATGAGCTTTATACCAAGTGGGAACAAGAGTTCATCATCAAGATGTTTGAAGAGAAGCTTCTTTATCGCGAATCTACCACGGTTAATTGGTGTGAATCATGTCATACTGTTTTGGCAAATGAGCAGGTAGAGGAGGGGTGCTGTTGGCGTTGTGACAATGAAGTAGAGCTTAAAGAGATGCCTGGTTATTATCTTGATATCAAAAAGTATTCAGATGAGTTGTTAGATGATTTAAAACTTCTTAATGGTAAATGGCCTTCACAAGTTCAGTCTATGCAGAGTAACTGGATAGGTAAATCACAAGGATTAGAGTTCTCATTTAAGTTTTCAGATACTTCAAAAGAGAAACTAGATGACAAATTTGAAGGTTTTGAAGTATTTACGACAAGAGCAGATACTGTTTATGGGGTAACTTACACAGCTTTAGCCCCTGAACACCCTATCGTAAAAGCATTAATTAGAAATTCTTTAATAGATATTGATATTGCAGAGAAAATCACCGCCATGGGAAATATGACGGAGATTGAAAGAGCAAAAGCAGATAAAGAGGGCTATGACCTTGGACTTACGGTTATTCATCCCTTAACAGGAGAAGAGATACCTGTTTGGACTGCAAACTTTGTTTTAGCATCGTATGGTGGTGGAGCAGTCATGTCTGTACCAACCCATGATGAACGAGACTTTGAGTTTGCGACCAAATATGAATTGCCTCTAAAATATGTAATTAGTGGAGATTTGGAATCGGAGGCTCTAGCCCCTAAGAAGGTCTACATAGGAGAGGGAAAACTAATTAATTCCCAAAAGTTCAATGGCATGAAAAACAGCGAAGCAAAATCAGCTATAATCGAACTTTTCGAAGAGAAAAACTTAGGGAAAGGAACAACCAACTACAAACTAAGAAACTGGGGAATAAGCCGTCAACGGTACTGGGGAGCACCTATTCCTTTTGTGCATTGTGATGATTGTGGGCTTGTACCTGAAAATGTAGAAAACCTACCAATAGCCTTGCCTGAAGATGTAGAGATTACAGGGGAGGGTAATCCACTTGCCAATCACCCAATATGGTCAAAATGTGCTTGTCCTAAGTGTGGATGCGAAGCCAAGCGTGAGACCGATACACTAGATACTTTTGTACAGTCAAGTTGGTATCAGTTCCGTTATGCAACCAACCCTAAAAAATGGAATAGTTGTGGGATAGATAAAGAGGATGTAAACTATTGGTTAGGAGTTGACCAATACATCGGTGGAATTGAACACGCAATTTTACACCTTTTGTATGCACGATTTTTTACCAAAGCACTTAGAGATTTAGGATTTATAGAGAATATCAAAGAGCCATTTGAAAACCTATTAACTCAAGGAATGGTACTCATGGACGGTTCAAAAATGTCTAAATCAAAAGGAAATACAATTGACCCTGATTCTCTCATAGAGAAGTATGGAGCCGATACAGCAAGGCTTTTTACTCTGTTTGCTGCCCCACCACAAAAAGAGCTAGAGTGGAATGATAGTGCTGTTGAGGGTGCTTTTAGGTTTATTAAAAAACTTTACGATAGACGAAAAAAAGTAAGCTCCAACAGTAAGCCGATAATCGACCATGCCTCTTTAAATAAAGAGGAGAAACTAGCAAGAGTAAAAGTTTATGAAGCACTAAAAAAATCGGTAGATGTTTATGAAAAAACCTTTGCATTTAATACCTTAATTGCAAGTTGTATGGAAGCCTTAAATGCACTGGACAAGCAAGAGAATAAACAAGTTTGGACAGAAGGACTATATATTATTACCCATCTATTAGAGCCAATTATTCCTCATGTCTGTGCAGAACTTAGTGAAGAGCTTTTTGAGTCTAAAAATCTAATAGGTGGAAAGATAGAGATACTTGAAGAGGTCTTTGTGCAAGATACCATTACTTTGGGTGTGGCTGTCAATGGTAAACGAAGAGCTGAAATAGAAGTAGATGCAGGGGCTTCAAAAGAGGAGATAATCCAACAAGCCAAAGCAAGTATCTCTAAGTGGTTAGAGGGTAAAAATGTTGTTAAAGAGATTTTAGTTCCTAAGAAAATGGTTAACTTGGTAGTTAAATAAAATAGGTTATAATTCCAACCAAAAGAGTGTAAAATGAAAAATAATATAAATTTAGACGCCTCATGGTTGGCTCATTTAGAAGATGAATTTAATAAACCATATATTAAAAAGTTAAAAAACTTTTTGATAGAAGAGAAGAGACTTGGAAAAAATATTTTACCAAAATCTTCTCTTTGGTTTAATGCCTTGAACTCTACACCTTTAGAGAGAGTAAAGGTTGTAATTTTGGGTCAAGACCCTTATCCAACAGTAGGTCATGCTCATGGACTCTGCTTCTCAGCTCTTCCTGAGGTTAAACCTCTTCCCAAATCATTAATAAATATTTATAAAGAATTACAAGAAGATTTAGGTATAGATAATAGTCATACAGCTTATTTACAGCCGTGGGCAGAGCAGGGAGTCTTGCTTTTAAATGCACTTCTCACCGTAGAAGCAGGAAAATCAAATGCTCATGCAGGGCAAGGTTGGGAAAGATTTACGGATAAAATTATTGAAATTGTGAGTGAAAATTGTCAAAATGTGGTCTTTGTTTTATGGGGTGCATATGCTCAAAAAAAAGGTGTTTCGATTGATACGAGTAAACATATGATTATCAAATCTGTACATCCTTCTCCCCTATCTGCCTATCGTGGATTTTGGGGTTCTAAGCCTTTTTCAAGAACAAATAGTTATTTAAAAAGTGTTGGAAAAAATGAGATAGAGTGGAGAGTATAGTGCAAAAAGTATTATTAAGAGTTTTTATACTCTTTTTTTTAACCTCTTGTGGATACAAACCCTCGGCAAACTATACCCCAAAGGTAATAGGTGAAAAGGTTTATACTGAGGTGGATGTATCACTTTCTGACCCTGAAAACTCTGTTTTGGTCAAAGATGCTCTAAATCGTGCATTGTACCGTCGGCTTAAGAGTTTGGCAACGACCAAAGAGGAGGCACAGATAAGTATATTGGTCTCTTATCAGTCGATAGGGTTTACCCCTTTGCAGTATAATAAAAATGGGTATGTGGTGCATTATCAAGCTAATATTGTGTTGAACTTTAAGATACTTAAAGGGGAGAGAAAAGAGGAGAGACGGATTGTGGGGCATTATGAGTTTCCTGTCAGACCATCGGCGATTATCTCTAATGATTTACGCTTTAAGGCGATTGAGAGAGGGTCGGTGAATGCATTGGACCAGTTTATTGCCTATGTTTCTAGCCGAGGAGTACTCAATGTCAAATAGTATTATCTCATTTGAATATTTTATTGAGGAGAAGCCACTTTTCTATAAAAAAATAGACCATAAACGGGTGCATATCGCCTATGCGATATTAGAGCCTCATATCCAAAAGCCTATGGTTATTCATCTAGTGGGGACAAATGGAAAAGGGAGTACGGGAAGAGTTATGGCAACCCTTTTACATGAGAGTGGTAAGAGAGTAGGTCATTTCTCTTCTCCTCATATTTTTAAGTTTAATGAGCGTATTTGGATAGAGGGAGTGGATAGCTCTGATGTCTGTTTGGAGATGGCTCATGCAAAACTTTATGCTATTTTGGGGCAAGAGGTAAGCGAGGGGTTGAGCTATTTTGAGTATACCACACTCCTAACATTAGTAGCGATGGAGGAGATGGATATTATTGTGCTAGAAGCAGGGCTTGGTGGTGAATTTGATGCTACCAATGTGGTGGCTAAGGAGCTGTCTGTTATCACGCCTATTGGAATTGACCATCAGGATTTTTTAGGAGAGAGTATTGAAGAGATTGCTCGAACAAAGCTCAACTCTATTGACAAAAGAGTGGTTTTAGGAGAACAAAAGTACGCTAAAGTGTGTGAGATATCCCATGAGATAGCCACCAAAAAGGGGACAGAGGAGTATATGGTAAAGAGTGAAGAGAATAAGGCTCTTTTGGAAATAATAGACTCATTGGGATGGGCTTACTATCTCTATGAAAACACAAAATTAGCATTAAAAGCCTTGGATATTTTAGCACTTCCTTACTCTCTGCATGATTTAAAAAAGGTAAAACTTTTTGGTCGTTTTTATCAATTCTCTTCAAATGTTATTATAGATGTTGGGCATAATCTCTTGGCTGCCGAGGCAATTGTAAAGAATTTAAAAAATAAAAAAGATAAAATAGTTTTAATATATAACACGTTAGAGGACAAAGAGTATGAAAAAATATTGACTCTGTTTGCTCCTTTTGTAAAGCGTGTAGAGGTGTTATCAATCACGACACCACGGGCTGTAAATACTAATATCCTCTATCAAACCCTAGAAAAGTTGTCACTTTCTTATAAAGATTTTACAAATATAAAAGATGAAAATAACTATTTAGTTTTTGGTTCATTTTATGTTGTCGAGGAATTTATTAGAAGAAATAGTTTAAATCTCAATAATAATTAGTTATAATGTTCTTATATTAAAGTAGAGTTTGAAAAGGAAACAAGATGGCATTTTTTGGTAGAAAAAAGAAAAAACCAGTTGCAATGAGTTCAGCAAGTATTATTACACCAGGTACTGCTATCAAAGGTGAGATGAGGTGTGATGATAATATTCTGATAAATGGGGAGTTTGAAGGTGATATTATCTCACAAGCAGAAGTGGTTGTAGGAAAGACAGGACGCGTATATGGAAATATCCAATCTCAAAAGCTTTTGGTCTCTGGTGAGTTTCACGGGAACTATATTGGAGAGGTGATTGATATTATGCCATATGGTAAGGTCTATGGTGATGTAAAAGTTAACAATATTGTCATTGAACCCAATGCTGTATTTGAGGGTGAAACCAAAATAGTTTCAGGTCGGGTTACTCCTGAGAATATGAGTGATGTGCATATTTCACAACCTAAAAAAATAGGTTATTAGCTAGTAAAAAAGCTAGGTTAATAAAAAAAGAAAAAGAGTTAAATGAAACAATCTGATATTTATGAGTATCTTGAACAAGAGGATATTCAGATTAAGAACAGGATGCTATTTGTCTGTAAAAATGACAAAGATGCAGAAAAAATTTCCGATACAGCTACACTTCTAAACTACAAAACATTCACTCTTCCTGATTTACGACTCAGTACAGGTGATGATTTACGTTCATTTCAAATAGAGATATATGAGTTGTTAGAGGCTCTCTATGGATATTATAAAGAGCATGAAAAAAAACTTCTTATTGCCCCTTTGCGAACACTGCTTTTACCTCTTCCTAAAGAGGAGTTTTTTCCTTCATTCGAGATTGAGTTTGCCTCCACATTAAATCTACAAGAGCTAAAAAGCAAACTTTACTATTGGGGATATCATTTTGTAGATATCGTTACCCAAAAGGGAGAGGTCTCTTTTCGTGGGGATATTTTGGATATCTATTCACTTGGTACAGAGAGTGCTTATCGTATCTCTCTGTTTGATGAGGATGTCGAGAGTATTAGAGTCTTTTCTGTAGATACCCAAAAGAGCGAAAAAGAGGATATTGAATCTATCGAGATTATCCCTGCACTGCTAGGCTTAGAGCAAGAGCAGTATGAAGTGTGGGAAAAGCGTGTACAAGTTAGTTCACTTGACAGTTTTGTAAAAGATATATACAGTTTAGGCTTTTGGTATTTAAATGAGTTGGGTGAGAACTATCTAAAGAGTTTTGAGGCTCTGTTGGTTGAGAGTATAGATGAGGAGTTAGAGGAGATTTATTCACTAGATGACCCTCTAATAGAGAAATCTGATTTTAGACTCTACTCTATTCCTAAAGCAAAAAAATATCGAGAGTTAGAGGTTATCAATCCTAACGCAATTATCAAGTCAAATGGAGAAAAAAAGATAACGCTTGTGGCTAAAAATGAGTCTATTATAAGAGGAAGTGAACTTCACTCTTTTGAGAATATGCAGTTTGTCTATAAGGATATCATTGTAAACCTTATCTCTGATGATGAGGTTATTATCTCTCTAAACAAGCCAATAAAACGCAAAAAAGTAAAAAAAGCAAGTATTATCCTAGATGAGCTAAATCTTGGTGACTATGTGGTACATGAGAATCATGGAGTAGGGCTGTTCAAAGGGGTTGAGAAGCGTGTGGTGCTAGGTTCGACGCGTGAGTTTGTACTTATTATGTATCAAAATGAAGACCTACTTCTTATTCCTGTGGAGCACCTCAATGTGGTGGATAGGTTTGTGGCAGATTCGGGTGGTACACCTGTTCTTGACAGAATGGGAAAAGCAAGTTTTAGAAAGCTAAAAGGTAAGGTAAAAGAGAAACTTTTTGCCATAGCTTCTGAAATTATTAATCTCTCTGCTCAACGGCATCTTAAAAAGGGAATTGTACTTAAAAGAGGTTTGGTAGAGCATCAAATCTTTATGAGTGAAGCAGGATTTATCCATACCGAAGACCAAGAGGAGGCGATAAATTCCATGCTTGAAGATATGGCAAGTGGAAGGATGATGGATAGACTTCTAAGTGCTGATGTTGGCTTTGGCAAGACAGAGGTTGCGATGAATGGGATGTTTATCGCCTATAAAAACGGTTATCAGTCGATGATGGTTGCCCCTACTACTTTGCTTAGTTCTCAACATTTTAAAAGTATGAAAGAGCGATTTGAAAAATATAATATCAAGATAGGAAAACTGGACAGATTTACTACAGGAAAAGAGAAAAAAGCTCTGTTAGAGGCTCTTGAAGATGGGCGAGTTGATATAGTTGTGGGAACTCATGCTCTGCTTAAAGCAAAGTTTAAAAATCTGGCTTTTATTATCATAGATGAAGAGCATAAGTTTGGGGTGAAGCAGAAAGAGGCACTAAAAGAGATAGCAATAAATGTGCATCTCCTCTCTATGTCAGCCACCCCCATTCCACGTTCATTAAATATGGCACTCTCCTCTGTTAAAACATTCTCAGAGATACTCACCCCTCCCGTGGAGCGTCAGGGGGTGCGAACGTTTGTCAAAAGTTATGATGATAAAATCATCAAAGAGGCGATAACCAGAGAGATTAGAAGAGGAGGGCAGATTTTTTATGTTTTTAACTCCATTGCACAGATAGAAGAGAAGCGAAAAGTACTCCATGGGCTAATGCCAAGGCTAAGAATCGCAGTGCTTCACTCCAAGATATCAGCCAAACAGACCGAAAAGGATATGGAGCTTTTTGAAGCAGGAGAGTATGATGTGATGCTCTCCACTTCAATTGTAGAATCAGGTATCCATATGCCTATGGCAAATACCATGATAGTTGATGGAGCTGATAGATTTGGAATTGCTGATTTACACCAATTACGAGGGAGAGTAGGGCGAGGTGGAAAAGAGGGTTACTGCTACTTTATGGTCGAAGATAAAGAGCGACTCACTGAAAATGCAAAACGAAGACTTCTAGCCCTAGAGTCTCATTCTGATTTGGGTTCAGGTGCTGTTCTGGCATTTCATGACCTAGAGATAAGAGGTGGGGGAAATATCATAGGTGAGGCTCAAAGCGGTCACATCAAACAGATAGGATATTCTCTTTATCTCCGTATGCTAGAAGATGCCATCAAAGAGCTAAGTGGACAGGTAGAGGATGAAGAGGAGCAACTACAAGTAGATATAAAGCTCACCATTGATGCCTACCTAAATGAAGAGCTTATCGAAGAGGATAGATTAAGACTAGAGCTATATCGCCGTCTATCCCAATGTGAAACCACAGGTGAAGTTTATGAGATAGAGAGCGAAATAGCCGATAGATTTGGAAAACTAGATACGATTTCAAGGCAGTTTATAGATGTAATGGTGATGAAAGTTCTAGCACGAGAGCGGAAGATTACCAAAGTAGCCAATGCAGGAGAGAAGGTATTTATCGAGTTTAGAGATGGACGTGATAGGGTGATGTTGAAGTCCTATAGCAAAGATGATGATGATTTAATTGCTGTGGCTATGGGATATTTGAAAAAAAATAATCCCTAGCCTCTAAAAGTTTATAATATGAGAAAAAGTATTTAACAACATCGCTTTTTTCTTGATATCTTTACGCTCTTTTCCTATTTGGGTCGTGGTTAAGATTGCCCTTCCAAAGATACGCTTTTTTTGGTTATTTAACCTAGCCCCCCAATAGTTATGTAAAATAATAGGCTCTCCTTTTCTCTGCCCCACATAGAGGGTAATATGTCCACCGACATAAAGCAATGAACGAAAAGGTTTCGCTTTTTTCAATATAACCCTCTTTTTCTTTTTAGATGACATCCATCGAAGTGAAATAACTTTTTTGCCATCATAGCGTTGCTCTCTTGAGTTTCGTCTCAAAAAAATTCCAAAAGGGGCAAAAAAATCTCTGGTCATACTTGAACAGTCACGAGCCATCATTTTACCACCCCAACCATAAGGTTCTCCTATTAATTGATTTGAAATCATAGCCACGTTATGGGGGGTAAAGGCTATCGGTTTTTTAGCAATTATCCACTTTTTTTGAGCCTTAAGTAGTGTTATTTTGGCATAGCCACTTTTGGTTTTTGTCGCCATGATATATTTTTTGGTTTTAGCATCTATGGGAAAAATAGTTCCTAGCTTTACAATGCTTTTAAAGCTTCTGTTTCTGATAAATAGGTTATCTCTTAGGGTTACGGCATAGTTATTGTTCATAAACTCTTTTTTAAAATATTTAGAGACAAATGCCACATCACTCACAGGTAGCCAACCATAGGCATAAGTAGAGCGAATATATACCCATTTTTTGTCTTTGGAGTAGTGAGAGACGATTAAAGGGGTATTGATATTAATAGAGGAGTTCTGATTATAATCAAAAGGAAATCCCTCTCCTGTTCGTTTTGGATTATAATAAAAATCTTGTTTTGTTGGGTAGATTTTTATATCACTGTGTCTTATGGTAATTGCAGATTTCAATATTGATTGATATGCTTTAAAATTGGAGTTTCGTGTTTGGTATTTGAACCATTTTCGAGAAATTCGTGTGCCATAACGCTGATAGATTCTCTGTCTAGCAAAAAAAAACTGCCATTTTTTTTGTCTCCAAGAGAGATTCATCTTTTTTTGAAACCAAGGTTTAAAAAATTTTTTATTATAGGTTTTGTCATAACGCTTCTGCTCCCATCTGCTCATAGTCTTTACTTGTGATGAAAAAAGAGTGCTATTTTGTTTTATGGTTCGTGTATCAGCCACATTTTTTGATGGCATTTTGTCCAAAAGAGATTTGGGTCTGTAGCCTGTTGTTAAGAGCGCCTCCGCAAAAATAGGAAGGCTCAAAGAGAGGAGAATTAACCCAAGGGTTATCTGTTTTATTATTATATTTTTCACTGTTTTAGTTCAACTTTTTTATTATGGGTTATTAAGTAGATACCCAAAATTAATTTCAAAAATATTTGGGACTAAAGTCGCCGATTCTGAAGATTTCTATTCCTAAGGAGCAATTTAAAACTACAACTCCATAATATCTTTTTCTACTTTAGCCACAAACTCTCCCTGAATTTTCGCCATAGCGATACTCACACTTTCGATACGCACGATAATCCTATCAAAGAGCATTACATTATCTCCATTGATATTAACTGTTACCCCCTCTATTTCACTCTCTAGTACAGCTTTGGTACTCTCTCCTGCCTCGACCACATTGGCTTTGAATTCCATACCTATCTGCTTCTCTGCCCAACGTGCCAGTTTTCTATCTCTAAAGTCCCATTCAGCTTTGGTTGATTCTCGTTCGAGTTCGGAGACTCTAGCACATAGGGGTTCTATATTTCGCAATAGGTACTCCTTCTCCTCTTTGTTATCTTTGAGTTGACTCTTGATAAGACGGTGTAAAATCAAGTCAGCGTATCTTCTAATGGGTGAGGTAAAATGCGAATAGTGAGAGAATCCTAGCCCAAAGTGTCCCTCATTATTAGCCGAGTATGTTGCCTGTTTAAGAGATTTGATAATCATCGCGTCTACCTCAGATGCTATTCCCATCTCATCTGCCTCTTTTTGAATAGCTCTAATAAGGCTTGGGCTATTATCATAATTGGAGACAAACAGACCAATGGCTGAGAGGTTCTCTAGTAGCTCTTCTAGTTTTGAAAGTTGTGGTGGGAGGTGTACCCTAAATATCCCATACTCAAAACGTTTGGCAGAGGCTTGGTTTGCCAAAAGCATACACTCCTCGATAAGCGAGTGCGAAGGTGTCCCTGTCTCTATCTGCGTATGGGTTAGCTCATGCCCTGCATCAATACTAAGTTTGACCTCTTCACTTCTAAAGTCAAATCCATCTTGAAGTCGTCTCTTTCGTAGCCGTTGGGTTATCTGTTGAAGAGGTAAAAGATAGGTAAGAATTCGCTTCTCATGCTCTTTGGTTATATTTGCCCCTTGATTATCAATAATCACATCTATCTCATCATAGTTAAAACGTCTCTTAGAGTGGATAATTGCCTCAAAAAACTCCTCTTTGAGAGGTAATAGAGTATCAGGGCTAAGCTCAATCTTTGCCACGAATGCCAAACGCTCAACATGCGGTTTAAGAGAACAGATATTTTCACTAAGCTCACGAGGTATCATGGGAAAGGATTTGTGAGGTAGATAGGTAGTAAATCCTCGTCGTTTAGCCTCTTGGTCGATTGGGCTAAAGTAGTCAAGATAGTGACTCACATCTGCAATTGCCACATATAAAGTATAGCTATTCATATCAAAGTATATAGCATCATCAAAATCTTTGGCTGTTACAGGGTCGATAGTACAGAAATCAAGCCCACGCAAATCTACACGACTATCATGCTCACTAGCAGTTACCTCACTCTCTACCTCTTTGGCTTGGGCGGTAACATCCTCTTCAAACTTATCCATTCTATTAAAAAGAGCTAAAGAGATTTTTTCATCTACCTTTGGGTCTGCTAAATGTCCAAAAACTTCTAATACTTCATTGGTTTGGGTATCTATTTTTAGCACTGTTCCAATCTTGAAAAGCTCTAGGTTCATATCTTTCATTGTTGCCGTAGTAGGAAGCCCTGTTTTGATATCAAGTATCTCAAAGATATCCGACTCATTTCTATGGGTATAAGCGATTTGGAAAACATGAGCCTTTCTAATCACCAATAAAATTTTAGCAGAGGCTCGTCCACGTCGTGCGATAATACGCTTGACAACCACCACATCCCCATGATTGGCATCATTGAGGTCATCAGGTTCTATTATTAAATCCCTCTGTTCCGCTGTAGAGGCTTCGACAAACCCTTTCCCCTCTTTGTTGATATAAAGCTGTCCGACTCGGTAGAGAGATTTTAGTTTTAAAAGCCCATCTACCTCTTCGATAGCGTTTAGCTTTTGTAGTAGTTGAAATGAGTTCTTGTCCTCTTGTTCTAGGTCAGATTCCCAAAATCCGTTTGTTAGTTGTATTGCAAATGGTGACATATATTCTTCTTTTTGTTGTAATTAATTGTGGAAGTATAACATTTCATTTGCTATATTTTCATATATTTTTTCTTATCTCTCGTATAATCTCAATCGCTTCTTGTAGCTCTTTTTTATCAAATTATAGCGAAAAACCACCTCCTTTAGGTGGTGGATGAAAGTGGTAGATTTTAAGAAAAAACTTTAATAACAAAATTAAACATTATATAATTCTTTTTTCGCTACAATAACCCTATGTGAGGTACAGCATACCTACGAAAACCAAGTAGTCGCAGTCTTCACAAAAAACTTAGTCTAGGCAGGTCATGTCGGACTATAAAAGCTTCCTCAATATCCTAACATTAGTTGGGAGTTCGGAAGAATCCACCTTCTTTAGGGGGTGGAGTTGTCAAACAAAGGCTTAGAAGTATCATCATGTGATTGAGGGTTTAAAATTCTATCTGTAATACTTCGTATATTTCTCAAATCTATCTCTACAGAAGAGTCTCTCTCTAAGCCTTTCTTAAATCCAAGTAACTTTCCTCTTATCTCTCCACTTTTAGATTCATCGGTCAAATCAATTTGAAATAGTGTTTTTTTAATTTTTTTAAAAATTTCATTCTCACTATATAAGCTCTGTTCCTGTCTCTCTTTTATACTTTTTAGTCTCTCAACCTCTTTACGTAAATAGTTTGCACAAGCAGGATAGTCATACTCGTTAAAATGCTTTATAGCACTCTCAAAATAGTTTAGAGATTTTTTAATGTATGGCTTTTCAAACTCTCCATCGCTATCTACATATATCTCATAAGCTTTCCAAGGCATTTTATCTTTTAGTATTTCAAAAAATCCTTTGTCGTGAGTGAAAAAGAAGATTTGGAAGTCGCTAAATTCTGTTTTTATAACCTCTATTAGATTAAGTCTATTGCTCATATCCAAAGAGATTAGCAAATCATCTAAAACCAAGATTTTTAAACTCTCATCAGAAAGATTATCAAACTGTTTTTTAATAATTGAAAAATAGATACTTATTGCCAATGCTGACAATCTAGCTTCATTTAAAAAGTTTTGATACTCTTCTATTTTATTATCAAAATATTCTATTTCTAAATTTACTTTATGAAATCCAAAATTAAAATTTATTTCTGTAAGTTTAAAATTTTGTTCAAATTGGTCTAAAAAAGTATTGATAGAATCAAGCAAGTCTTCTTTTAAGATTTTTTCAAATGTAGAAAAATATTTTTCGTCTTCTTGCTCTTTTAAGTTTTTAAGAATTTTATTTTTACCTATTGGATATTCAGCTAATATATCCTCAAAAAATTTATAGAGATTTTTCTTTTTTTCCCTTTCTATAGAGTAGGAGACGTTGAGTAATGATTTATAATCTAATATAGGTTTAGAAATTGATAACTGTTCTATAAAAGAAAAATTATTTTCCAAATCCAAATGGTCACTATCTATCCTAAGTGTCTCTTCATTGTCAAAATTAAACTCTAAATAAGTATCACTTTCAAGATTAAAAATATTTTTATTAGTATTAAATTGATTCTCTTCTATACTTGGTTGTACCAAAAACTCAAAAGCCTTATAAAGCGAACTCTTACCACTTCCATTTTCTCCATATACAAGCATGTTTTGACCATTAAGCTCAAAACTATTATGCTCATCTTCATCTATAAAAAACCTAAAATTATGTAGTTGTATTTTATCTATTTTAATCATTTTTTACTTCCATTTACTGTTTTTACTACAGAGAGAACTCTTCTATATATCAGACCTCTTTGTATTGTTCTATTATCATTAAAAATTTTATACATCTCGTCTATCATATCTTTTTTACCATTAAATCTTTTTATGACTTTTGCCACCTCATCACTAATAAAACAATCCCCCCTCTTCATCTCCTCTTCAAAATACAAATCATAAACCATACTATCTATCACAGACTCAAACAGTGAAGCTTCTAAGTTTAGATTTTGCTCTTTGGCAAAGAGGATATAATCTACTAGGATTTCAAAGATTTTTTGGGTTTCTTTTGGAATTTTAGGAAGAGAAATCTGTTTCATTTTATCGTACATCA
>JALTGP010000209.1 GCA_027076905.1 Campylobacteraceae bacterium
GAGATAGATTTTGATTTAGAGTACTTTGATAAACTTGAATATAAGAGTGAAGGGTTATCAGATATCTCTATTGCTGTCAACTACTTGACAGTTAAGATATCCAAATAATCAAATATGCTATAATCTTACCAATATAATTTTAAGGAAAAATTTTGAAAAAGATATCGTTTATTGTTCTACCCATTCTATTTTTTATCTACATCGCTGTAGAGACCTATCTTAAGCTTAATCACTCCTCTCTTTGTGAATCATCGGGGTGTCAACTTGCAGGTGCATTGTTACGTTTTGATAGTATCTACCTCAATTTTATTGGTATGGCTTCGGCTATTACCATTATTATTGTGGGGCTTCTAAGCTATAGAAAGATAATCAGTGAAAAGCTTTTCTTCTTGGTCGTTGGGGCTTCACTACTATTTGAGACGATTATGCTTGGATATCAATTTTATGCGTCACCTGAGATGTGTATCTTCTGTATGGGTGTTTATGCTTTTTTGGTACTTATTTTACTTTCGGCTTCACCAAAATATTTTGCCATCACAGCCATTGGGGCGATAAGTGTCTTTACCTCTCTTAGTTTTTTAGAAGTACCTAGTGCCAAGCCGTACTTAGGGGACAGTGGAAACTATCTTATTCAATCAGAGAACTGTGGTCACTGTAGAAAGGTTAAGGCTTATATGAAAGAGCATGATATTAAGTTTACCAAAATAGATATTGGTGATATTGAGGCTCAAAATTTTGCAACATTTTTAAATTTTAAGACCATTCCTATTTTATTGGTAAAAGAGGGAGAGAAGATTGAAATCATTAATGGTGACAAAGATATTATCAACTCTCTTAAAACGCCAACAGAGAATATTATTAACAATATTGGGAATATCATTATGGATAAAATAGAGGAGAGTATTACTGTAGGAGGTGTCCAAGAGCCATCTGATAATACCCCAACGTCCTCACTCATATCCAATGACCTTTTTAATGCTAGTGGAGAAGAGGATAAGGGGTGTGGATTTGCTACGCTTAATAAGATAGAGCCTGACTGTACAAAGTAGCTCCATTATCCTTTGTGACGAATTTCAAATTCGTCACAAAAAAATCAGCTATAATTTCATTATGAAAAAAAAATATGCCTATAACCACCCCCCAATTCCTTTTGATTTTGAACAGACTATTGAGAGATTTTTTGTAGAGGAGATTCCTCTTTTTAAGTTTGCCGACAAGGGTTCAAATTTGATTCTTAAAATTAAAAAGAGTGACATGAGTACCTTTAAACTGATTACAGTGATTGCTAAAGCCACAGGGTTAGAGCAACGTGATATTGGATATGCAGGACTCAAGGATAAAAATGCAACTACTATTCAGTATATCTCTATTCCTAAAAATTATGAGAGAGAGTTAATATCCAATTTAACCACAGAAAAGATAGAGATTTTAGAGAAAAGATATAGTAAATTTTCAATTAAAATTGGTCAACTAAAAGGAAACAAGTTTGCTATTGTTTTGCATGATGTGAGTATGGAAGCAAGTGAACAGATAAAACAAGTCGCCAAGCAGATGCAGGAGGAGGGGATTCCCAACTACTATGGATACCAACGTTTTGGAGAAGATTCACAAAGTTACAAACAAGGTAAAGAGATAGCCCTCTCGGGCAAAAAACTAAAAGGTGCGAAAGAGAAACTTCTGGTCTCTGCCTATCAGAGCCACCTCTATAACGGTTGGCTCTATTCACGTATTAATATCTCTAAAGTTGTTGAGAAGAACAGTGTGGCTGATGGAGCAGAAATACTCTCCTATCCTCGTGAGTTGGTGGATGTGCTTAAAGCTCAAAAGCAGTTTTTTAAGCTCTTTATCGGTGATGATATGCAGAGTTATCCTTATGGAAAATCTTATCCTTTACAAGATTTTGAACGAGGAACCAATGACTTCTTGGCTCATAAATTCTCTCCAACTGGGTTACTGTGTGGTTCAAAAGCCAAACGTGCACTATCTGATGCAAAGCATCTTGAAGAGGAGTTTGATGATACGGAGTTGTATTCGTTAAAGGGTGACAGAAGATATGCATGGATTTGGCCCGAAGATTTGGCATTCTCATATAATGAAAAAGAGAAGAAATTTAGAATACAATTTTATTTACCAAAAGGCTCTTATGCTACCACCTTTTTAGAGGAGATAGGGAAAAAGAGCCTTAAGTAGTTTAGTTTTACTTTTTTGATTTTACGTCAAATTTACTTATATTTATATCGCTTAGATTTGTATCGCAAATTTTTACCATACATTTTGTTTTGTTTGATTCTGACTTTAGGGGATTACATTTTTTTACATCACAAAGTGACGCTTTGATGGTGGTACGAAAAGCGATATTGACATCTGACCAAGTTTTTCCTTTGTGTAGGTCAAAACAGCTTTTATTGATACTTGCCAATGCAGAGTTACCTTCAAAATCAAAAAGGTCAATGGTTCCAATTGCTTGAAAATCCCCTTTGATATATCTATATTTCATTGGAATCAGAAGTGTTTTACCATTCATACTCAGTGAAACATCAAGTGTTCCTGTGTAGAGTCGTTTACCATTTTTAGATTTATCAGCATTAATATCTTTGATAACTCCCTCTATTTTTCCACCTTTTAGTTTGCTAAAAAACATCTCCACTAGGGTTTTGTCTCGTCCCTTATTTTTGGTGTCTATTTTTGAAATATCAATAGAGACTTTTGAGCCTACAAAAAGCTCTTTGAAGTTTTTTCCAGATTTTTTATTATGGGTATATTTTACATCGGTAAACTGTCCACCCACACCGAGTTTTGCAAACGTTTTATAGGCTTTCCATGTGACATTGATATCATCTGATTGCTCCAAGAGACATCCACCTGCATTTGCATTGGTAAATGAGAAGAGTATAAAAAGTGCTATTATGAGTTTTTTCATTGTTAATCCTTAAATTTTTTTATGATTATATATGAATAAGACTTAAATTAATAGCTATTTTTCACTTTTACCTTTTATCCAAAGCTCATCAAAAGCTGAAACTAAAATAGGATTTTGGCGTTTGAACTCTTCTTCATCAAAAACAAAGCGAAAATTGTCCATATATTGTAGCAGTATCTCATAGGCATCTCTAATCTCTTGAAATTTTTTGGTACTTCCATTAGGCATATCGGGATGGTAAAGTCGTGATAGTTTAAGGTACTTTTTTCGTACCTGCTCTTTACTAGTTAATGAAAGTAAATCTAGTGTCTCCACGGCATTTTTAAATTCACTTAGGCTTACTTGGTGCATTTGGTTCCTCTTTTATATTTTGCCACATTATCTGATAATTCTTTTGGCTTTTACATATATCTTATTGTACCTACTTTTTGAAAGAGAGGAGATAATAACACCATCTTTTTTAGAAGCTGCGTGAATAAACTTGTCATTTCCCAAATAGAGACCTACATGGGTAATGGGAATATGGCGTTTTTTATCGGTTAAAAAGAAGAGTAAATCTCCTTTTTCTAGCTTATCTCTCTCCACATACTCGCCTATTTTTGACTGTTGATAAGCAGTTCTTGGAATCTCTATCCCCTCTTTTTCATAGAGGTATTTTACATATCCCGAGCAGTCAAAGGCATTGGGTTTCGTGCCACCCCAAACATATCGCTCTCCTAAATGCTGTTTGGCATTCTCTATTAGACTGTTTTTATTGTAGTTATAGGGGTCTGCTTTTTTTATTTTTATCTTTTTGAGTTGTGAGAGTAGCTCTTTTTGTTCTGCGATTAAATCTTTAAAAAAGTTATTTTTATTATGACTTATCTTTTTTCCTTTTACTATTATTCCATCTCTATTTTTTATGATGAATATATTTTTAGAGGTTGCAAAAAGTAGGGTAGTAGAGAGTAGAGAAAAGATAATAAGTGTTTTTTTCATAAAATTTACCTTGTTATAATTTATTAGTTTTAATTGTTAATTATATTATATCTAAAAAATATAGAAAAAAAGATTAAGAAAATAACAAGTGTGGGCAAAATTATGCCCACAAGAAGGAGAGTTTATTTGAGCTTATCTGCTCGTGGATAGAAGAAGGTCATCTCTCTAAAAACCACAATATTTTCAGGGTCTTCAACAGCATATGCTTTCATCATCACTTTTAGAGGTGTATCTTTGGTATTATCATCTACAAGTTTCTCTTTGGTAGATAAAATTACCAACTCTTTAACCAGTTTTTTAGGGTTAATTGTAACGCTCTTAAATCTTTTTATCTTAAACTTATCAGCATACTCACCCACTATCTCTAATTTAAATGTATGTTTTTTAGACTGTGTGTTTTGGAATAGCATATAGTAAGAGTTGGTTACCTCATTATCTGCTTTTACTCTATAAAGCTGGGTTGTTTTATTGACATTTAGGAGCATATTCTCTTTTTTCCCACCCATAACAAAAAGCATTACAAATATAGCGATTATTGCAGCTCCATACATGTAGGTTGTTTTTCTAAGCAGTTTGGTTTTTTTATTCTCATGAATCTCATTAACACTTGACCACTGAACCAACGACTCTTTGCCTAGTTTACCCATAACAGTGGTACAAGCATCAACACACTCTAAACAGTTGATACACTCTAGTTGTGTTCCTTTACGGATATCAATATGGGTAGGACAGACGGTAACACAGTGTTGACAGGTAGTACATTCATTGTTCTCATCGGCTAAATCTTTTTGCTTAAAGACGACCTTCTCTTTCTGCTCATCATAGATATCTCCCCCTCGGTGTGGGTCATAGATGGCTTGGAATGTATTGTCATCATAGAGAACTGATTGTACGCGTGAATAGGGACAGACATAGATACAGAAATCCTCTTTAAGAAAGACAATATCATAGATAAGAAACCCTGCAATACCCAATAGTAGACCAATGGTAATAGAGTGTTCAGTAGGATTTTGAATATAGCTAAAGAAATCCTCTGGAGGTACAAAGTACCAAATAAAGTCAGCAGCAGCAATAAGAGCAAGAGCTGACCATATCAAAATAGCAAGGATACGTTTACCTGCATTTTTTTTGTAATTTGGCTCTTTTTGTTTATTGTTAATCTTCTTTCTAAGCCCTAAAAGTTTGGTCTCAATAAGGTCTCTGTAGATAACCCTAAAAATGGTTTGAGGACATGCCCAACCACAAAAAGCACGACCACCAATTGCTGTGGCTGCAAATATACCAATAAAGAGTAACATCAAAAGAAATGGCATGAGGTAAAGCTCTTGCATATCAAAAGCCACGCCCATAAGTTGAAGCTGTTTTTTGTCAAAAGACAATAGGAATATATGATTCCCCCCAATTGTAATAAATGGTGTGATTAAAGCAATCATAGTTGCTATTACATACCCATAATATCGTTTAATACGAAATGGCATTAAAGACTCCTTGTAATTTTTGTTTAATGCTTATATAATACATATTTAAGCTATGAAACTGCTTATTATATTAATAAGTTATAATAATTATAACTAAAAATTATAGTTGTTGTGATAAAAAGTGACAAAAGGAAAATTTTTGCCAATAGTTAAGTGTACCCACTGCCAATTAGAATTTGATGAAAGTGTAATGATTAGAGAGGATAATAACCCTGATGTCTATTTTTGTTGCAATGGTTGTCAAGGGGTCTATCATCTACTTAAAGATGATGGACTGGATAGTTTTTATGAGAAGATTGGAAACAGCAGTATTGCTCCTCCCCTACAGGTTGAGAGTGATAGCAGTAGTTTTGATATGGATAGTTTTAGACAACGCTATATCAAAATCACAGAGGAGGGCTTCTCTTCGGTTGATTTGGTCATAGAGGGAATACACTGTGCAGCGTGTATTTGGCTCAATGAAAAAGTCCTAGCCAACAAAGAGGGAATAGTCGAAGCTACTATTAACTTTACCAATAACAAAGCCAAAATTATATGGGATGAGGATACTATTGCCCTCTCAAAAGTTATAGATACCATCAGAAGTATAGGATATAACGCGTACCCTTATGATAGAAGCAAAGAGGATATTAAAGCGACCAAAAATAAAAAAGATTACTTTATAAGAATGGCAATCGCCGTCTTTGCCAGTATGAATATCATGATGATAGATGTAGCAAAATACGCAGGTTTTTTTACAGGAATGAAAGAGGAGACGCTTCATTTGGTTCACATTGCAGAGTTTATCTTCTCGACTCCAGTACTTTTTTATAGTGGTTGGATATTTTTCAAGGGTGCATATTTTGGTCTGAAAAATAGAATTGTTAATATGGATTTGCTCGTATCAGCAGGGGCAACTCTTACCTATATATATTCTCTATACGTTCTTTTTGGTGGAGCAGGGCATAGCTATTTTGATTCTGTAGCGATGATTATAACCTTTGTTTTGGTTGGAAAATACCTTGAAGTGATAGGCAAAAAAAATGCTGTGGATACGATGGATAAAATCCGTTCACAAGTCCCACATGAGGCAACGATTCTCAAAGATGGGATAAAAACAGTTGTGCCTCTTGACAAGATAGAGGTAGGCGATATCCTAGAGGTTAAAACAGGAGAAAAAGCAACCGTTGATGGTGTGCTTATTGGCTCTAGCAATGACTTCATAGGAACATTTGACGAGAGTAGTCTAAGTGGTGAGTCACTTCCTGTAGAGAAAAAAGCAGGGGAGAGTGTCTATAGTGGGACAATCAACTCAGGGCAAGTAGTCCGTTATAGTGCCACCAAAAACTATGCGAATTCTACCCTAAACAGTATGGTAATACTATTAGAAGACGCACTCGCCTCAAAACCACAAATAGAGGATACCACCAATGAGCTATCTAAATATTTCTCCATAACTATTCTGCTCTTATCTGTGGCTACCTTTATAGGTTGGTATGTTTACAATGGAAATTTTGAAAATGCACTTATTGTTGCTATCTCGGTAATAGTCATCGCGTGTCCATGTGCCTTGGCACTTGCTACTCCTATAGCCTCGCTTATTGGTATTTCATGGGCAGCAGAAAAAGGCTTACTCTTTAAAGAGGCGAAGTTCATAGAGACCTTCTCCAAAGCAGATACTATTATCCTAGACAAAACAGGAACAATCACTGAAGGAAAATTAACTGTCAAAAAAGCAACGGAAGAGATTTCAAAGGAACACCTTTCAATCTTATATGCCCTAAGCGACAGCTCAACTCACCCCGTAAGCCAAGCCATAAAAAACCACTTGGAATTGGAGTATTTAGCCCTTAATCAAACCATAATAGAGCTAGAAAAGATAGAACAAATCCAAGGAAAAGGCTTAAAAGCAAAATATAAAGATATGATACTTTTAGGAGGAAATAGTGAACTCCTAAAAGAGAACCAAATAGAGAGCAACCTAGAGAGTGACTATACTTTATATAACTTCGCAATAGATGGAAAAATCATCGCCTCCTTTGAGCTAGAAGATGGTATCAAAGAGGGAGCAAAAGAGCTTATAGAGTATCTAAATAGTATAAATGTAGAACCGATAATGGCAACAGGAGACCACAATAGAGTAGCCCAAAGAGTAGCTGATGAGGTCGGAATAAAAAGCTACCAATCAGACCTATCTCCACTTGACAAAGCCAACTACATAAGTTTATTAAAAGAGCAAGGAAAACGAGTAGTTATGGTAGGAGATGGGATAAATGATGCATTGGCTCTATCAAAAGCAGACGTAGCCATAGCGATGGGAAATGGAGCAGATGTTGCTTTGGCTGTAAGTGATGTGGTGATTTTAAATAACTCCCTAAAAGAGATAGAGGAGAGTTTTATGATTTCGAGACGAACCTTTAAATTTATCAAACAGAACTTAGGGCTTTCTCTTGTTTATAATATCTTGACCATTCCAATTGCGATGGCAGGGTATGTTATTCCTCTGGTTGCTGCTTTGTCTATGAGTTTGAGTTCTTTAATGGTTGTTGGGAACTCTATGAGGATTAAAAGGGGGTAGGTAGGTCACTCTTATATTTACTGATGTTACGCACTCTTCAATATAAGATTTTACAAACCCCTATTTTAGGGACTTACATCAAATCTTATATTAAAGAGTGCGTAATATCAGTTAAATAATTATATCTTTTTAGTCATCATCCACCGTATCTCTAATGTTATCTGTCATATCGGTCATGGCATCGGTCATTTCTGTCATCATGTCACTCATGGTATCTGTCATATCAGTCATGATATCACCCATAGGGAACTTTGTTGATTTTTTACCATCTTTACCATCGTCATCATCTTTTATACTGTCTGTCATATCAGTCATTGTGTCACTCATATCTGTAAATATATCAGAAAAACCCCAACTTGCTGAAGAGCTTGTTAGCGTTGTGGCTATTAGTCCTATAATTAGTAAAGTTTTTTTCATTTGAAATCCTTTGTGTATGTCTATATTTTTTGAATCATTATAATAATTATAAGTTAATAAAGTGCTTAAAGATATTAAGATATAATGATATAAAAGATAATAAAAGAGAGTAATAAACCATGAATAGTATATTGATATTAGAGTTGACTGTAGGAATTATTGTAAGTTTTACTCTTTTGGGTATTTTTATTTGGGCTGCTAGAGGTGGGCAGTTTGATGATAGTAAGAAGATGATGGATGGTCTTCTTTTTGATAGTGAAGATGATTTACAAGCAGCTTACGAAAAAGAGCAGAAAATTAAAGCATTGAAAGAAAATAAAGCTAAGAGTAAAAAAAATGATTAATAAATATTTAATAAATATAAATTATTTAAACATAAAAAAACATTTTATATGTCAATGATATTATGGCTTTAAAACAAAGTAAACACTCTAATTATTATAAGAAGATTTTATCAACAGTTTAAGTAAAAATTAATGCCTATAGTTATAAGATTTAAGGGTATAGTCACACTATGTCACTATTCTATCAAAATTTTTAAGAGGAGGTATTGATGCAAAGCAATGCACAACTTGAGTATGA
>JALTGP010000210.1 GCA_027076905.1 Campylobacteraceae bacterium
TATTGGAAAAGAGAAAGTTCACTATGTAGCAATACCTCATAAACAGATAGAGACATCTATTCAACAATTAATAGAGTACATTAACCGTAGTAGCGAAAATTTTATTGTCAAAAGTGCAGTTGCTCATTTATGGTTTGAGTCGATTCATCCTTATGATGATGGTAATGGACGTATTGGTCGAGCCATTGTCAACTATATTTTAGCAAAAGATGGAGGCTTAGATAACCGATACTACTCTATCTCTTCAGCCATTAATCACGATAGAAAAGGCTATTATGATACGCTTGAACAGAGTCAAAATTTACTTTATAACCCAAATTTAGACATTACAAAATGGATAATATGGCATACAAAGAGCATAAAAGAGTCCATAGCTATTTCACTTTATAACATTGAAAAGGTAGTGAAAAAGACAAGATTTTATGACAAAATCAGATATATAAAACTCAATGAAAAACAGAATAAAGTTATTAACAGACTTCTTGACGCAGGAGAGGGAAACTTTGAGGGTGGTTTGACCAATAAAAAATATAGAGCCTTAACCAAAACAGATGCTGTGACTGCATCTAGGCATCTTAAAGATATGTTGGGTAAAGGGATTATTAGAGAAATAGAGGGCTATGGTGGTCGTAATACTCGGTATGAGTTGATGTTGTAGGTAGTCAAAATTGAATCTGTTTTTTAAGAGAATAGGAAACAGGCTTTATCAAAATTATTTTTAACTTTGCCTCTATTTCGCTATAATAAATCTAAGCAATAAAGAAAAAGGGATACTCTACAATGCCAAACAAAAACCAACCCTTCCCATGGGGAATCTACATAGGCGACCTAATAGACAACAATGACACCATACCACTATGCTTAGATAGTAAAGAGGGTGGGTTTTGTGTTCTATTTGATGATAGTAGTGAGAAGATAGCTAATAATTTTATAGAGAATGTGGCTTTGAAACTTTTTGAAGTATTCCCGATTGGGGATATAATCGCAGATATATTTGATTTTAGTGTTAAAAAACGATTCTCTTATCGGCATCCTTCATAAGTAGTTTACACTTTTTTAGGAATCGGAGACTTTAGTCCCGAAAAAACAGTGAGCGAGGCTAAAGCCATCGGTTCCAAAGGGTAAACTACTTTTCATGAGATATGAAGGATGCCCTCTTATCTATCTAATTTAAAAATTCATAATCTATATGACATAACTATGAGTTCAAAAGAAGCTCATAGTAAATTTGATATTTTAGAAGAGATTGCTATGAATCGACATCATAATCTGTTGGGTGGTAACATATCAACAATCTCTCAATACAATCAAAATAGTAAGTTTATAGAACCTTATCATTTAATCTTAATGAATTTAGAAGATTATCCTACAGGAGATGAGTTATCTTTAAAAAGGTTGAAATCTGTTTTTGATTCAGCTTATGAAGCAGGGTTTTATCTAATAGCTTATGGAAATAAAAGTTTCTTAGAGAGCAAAAATAAAGCCATACAACATATAGTTAATAGTTTTCCTCTCCTAGAAGTAGAGTCTAATAACTTTAAATTAACCAATGAATTATTTACCTACAATTATATGACAGAGGGTTATCATTTTGAATCTGTTAACGATGACAAAGAGAAGATAATAGATAGCATACTTAAGACTTATACCAAAGAGGAAGCAGATAGTGAACAAGAGTTTTTATCAGTTCCTATTGCTAGTTCTATGGATGGTAGACAAACTATAAATTTTACTTTAGGAGATAAGTCAAAAAACTATCACGCATTTATTACAGGTATATCAGGTTCAGGGAAAACAACTCTTTTGAACAATATTATTTTGGGTATTGCTCAAAAATATACCTCTGATGATATTCGTCTATATCTAATGGACTACAAAGAGGGAGTAGAGTTTCAAGTTTTCAAACATCATCCCAATTGCGAAAAAATATTTTTGGATAATGAAGATATACAGGCTTCAATTACTCTTTTAGAAGAGTTTAAAAACAAGATAAAAAATAGAGCATCTATATTTAGAGAAAAAGGTCTAAAGGATATAAGCACTCATAATGTCAAAAACCCAAAGACTCCTATGCCAAGAATTATTTTGATTATTGATGAAGTGCATAGACTCTTTGCAGGAAACTATAAACAACAAGCATATTTTAGTAAATTACTAACAGAAGTTGTTCGACAAGGTAGAGCCTTTGGTGTACATATTATACTCTCAACACAGACACTAGCAGGTACACATATTGACAAAACATTAATGTCACAAATTGGTCTTAGGGTATCTTTTAAATTAACCCATCATAGTGATAGTGAAGATATTTTTACCTATTCTAATACAGAAGCATTAGAGCTTGACAATTATGAGCTAATTTATAATCAAAAATCAGGAAATAAAAAAGCAAACTTACGAGCTAGAGCAAACTCTCCACAAGATATTGATATGATTTTAAGTGAAGTATATAAAATAAGAGATATAGAGCTTATTTTAAAACCTAAAATTGTTACCACAAGTGTAAATACTAAAATACATAATTCAGAGACAAAAGAGGAAAGTGAAAGAGATTACAAGTATAACACAGATAATGAAGATGCTTATCTAAATAAATTAAAAAAGATGGGTATTAAAACTTAAGATAAGGGAGATAAAAATAATGAATGAAAAGGCTAAAGGTTATCTATATTTATTAGATAAATTTGAAAACATAGATAAGTATACTACGACAATGTATTCAATCTTGAATACAAAAGTTACAAAAAAAGATAATCGACTATGGGAAAAAGCATTAAAAATCAATAATAAAAAAGCTTATGAAGAATATCTTGCTAACTATCTATATAGTCATGAACATCGAAAGGAAGCTGAAAATAAAATTGTAGAAATAGATAATATAGATTTAGAAGCTTGGAATGTTGCAGATAAAGAAAAAACAACAAAATCATATCAAATTTATTTAAATGCGTTTCCTAATGGCTTATTAAGAAAACAAGCACAAGAACTTTATGAA
>JALTGP010000211.1 GCA_027076905.1 Campylobacteraceae bacterium
ATCAATCTCTCCTCGACTTAAACCATATTTTGCATTAATTAAAAAATGAGATTGACAACCATAATTTTGTTTTGTTAAATTTGTTTCCATACTTTTACCTAAAATACTTTTTCACATTATATCACAATAAATATATTATACACCTATATTTAATATAGGGTGTATAAAAATCATAAAATAGTGTTTTTAATATTTTTAAAATTAGATTTTTTTCATATTGATAATAAAACAGACTAAAAAAAAGATATAAAATGGATTTCTAACACCTTATTTTCATAAAACCCATAAAATAAAAAAGAGGTGTTTAAAAGTTATAAAACGGTGTATTTAACTTATAGAAGAGTGTATTTAGATTATAAAAAAGTGTTTTTATCCTTTACAAACCCCTAAATATAGGTTTTTAGAAGGGGTCTACAGCTGATACAGCTTTTACATCTAAGAGACTCCCCATTCGCTCATATAATCTAGGAACAATAAAAACCATTATAAACTCCCTTTTAAAATATCTTCTTCTATAACAAACTTTTCAAACTTATCTAAATTCTTGTTATAAATCAACTTTACATCTCTTAGAGTAAAGCCACTATTTCCATGAGCCAAGTTGTTTCTTAGTGCTTCTAAGGTCTCAATAAACTGCTTAAATTGATTTAAGTTTTCTACACTGTTTAGATGAGTAATAATTTTCTTTTTCATCGCTTCATTATTAATAAAAGTACTAATTTTAAATCTATCTCTTATCTTGGTAATAACTCTGGACTCATTAGCCAAAGTATAAGTAGAGTAGATATGAAGTGGTTTTCTTTTCTCTTCTATATATTTTTTAAACTCAGAAACCCTATCTCCAAGATTATCTATGTTACCAATTGACTCTAAACAATAAAACCCTAAAGCGTGAACCTCACTCTCCCAAATCAAAGATTATGGAAGAGGCTTCATTTGTCATGAACATATCTATGGTACATAGGCAATGGTAGGAATTCCTGCCCCTTCTGAGAGTCCACACATTAAGTTTGCTGCAACTAATGCTTGTGAACTAGCTCCACGAAGTAGGTTGTCAATGGAGGCACTAACAAACAGAGCATTTTCATTTTTTGTGGCAAAGATATCACAAAAGTGTGTTCCTGCTACCGATTTTAAATCGACAGGATTCTCTCTAATCCGAATAAATGGGTCATTTTTATAATGATCTTTTAGCACTTCAATAGGGTCAATATCCTCTTGTATGGTGGCATAAACAGAGACCAACTCCCCCCGTGTAACAGGAATAAGATGTGGTACAAAGTTGACATTGAGTTTAACCCCTTGAATTTTCTCAATTTTTTCAGCTATCTCAGCACCATGACGATGACGTAGAGGAGCGTAAGCAAACATATTTTCATTAATATTTACAAAGTGAGAGGTTTGGGAGAGTTTTTTACCCGCACCACTTAAACCAGATTTCGCATCCACAAAAAGTGGTGCTTTGGGGTCAATATAGGGGATAAAAGGTAAAATTCCCAAAAGAGTAGCCGTAGGGTAACATCCAGGGCCTGCTACGAGTTTGGTTTTTTTTAACTCTTCACGGTAATATTCAATAAGGGCATATACAGCTTTATCTAAGTTATTTTTGTCCTCATGTTCACAATAGATACGCTCATAAGTTTCCAACTCTAGACGATAATCAGCAGATAGGTCAACCACTTTTACCTCTTTGGCGATTAAATCTTTGGCAAATCCCATGGAGGCTTTATGTGGAAGGGCTAAAAAAACTAATTCACAATGCTCTACCACAGAGTCGATGGAAGCTTTATCAACAGGGAGGGTAATCACATCTACCAAAGAGGGATGGAGAGCCTCTATAACAGTATCTCCTGTTGTGGTTGCTAAATATTTCAGATGAAACTCTGGATGGGTTACCAACATTTTTACCAACTCTAAGCCTGTATAGCCACTAGCTCCTACAATACCTACATTTATCATTATGACTCCACCAGTTTATCCATAGTCGAAATATCTTCGATATCGAATCTTTTCTTCCCCGATGGAAGAGAGACATTTACCTCATCTCCCTCCTCTTTTCCGAGTAATGCTCTTGCCATTGGTGAACCGACAGAGATAAGACCCTGTTCAGGGTTGGACTCTTGTGAACCCACGATGGTATAGGTTATCTCTGAATCATCCTCTTGGTCTATCAGTTCAACTTTTGAGCCAAAACTAATACGTTTATGAGGCAGTTTACTGGGGTCAATCACTTGTGCTCTTCCTACCAAATCAGTTAAATCTAGTATTCTTGCTTCCATCAACCCCTGTTTGTCTTTTGCAGCATGATACTCAGCATTCTCTTTTAAGTCACCCAATTCTCTAGCAACATCAATTACATGTGCAATTTTGGCACGTTCTATTGTTTTTAGATATTCTAACTCTTTGGATAATTTATTAAATGTTACTTCTAGCATCGGTTCTTTTTGCATAATATTCCCTTGTTTCTGATGAAAAAGATTATACCATAAAATATACGCATAAAATATTCTTTAGAAGTGAATATAGAGACTAATATAGTCAGCACCTCTATCTACATTTTTAAATCCTCTAAAAATCTCTTTTCTTTCACTCTCGGTGTAGTTTAGGTTGTTCTCATTAATCCATAAGTCATTAATATAAACATTATGCAGAGGAGAATAATCAATATAGGATAAGTTATTATTATTTAATTTTAGTTCATTAATAATATTGACATTTTCTAATGGTGTTAAATCTATACTACTCAAGCTATTATGGCTTAAATCTAAACTTTTGATACTAGAAAAAATACTTAATGTATTTAGGTCAATATCCTGTAGATTCTGACCGCTACAAGAGATAGCTCCACTATAATAACCTGTATTTTCATTGTAGTAACCTTTATTGAATATTTGACCACAACTGTCGTTATACCAGCTTTCAAAATCTTCTAGTTGGGTGGTAGTTGTATCGTTCCAAGTAGCGTCACTATCTGTTCCATAATTACCCACAAATACTTGTCTTTGGGCATAGGCAGTATTCCCATCTGAATCGGTTACACTATAGTTTACAGTATATGTTCCCTCCGTATTGATATCAAAATTATCACCCTCTATTTTTATTTTATCACCCAAATCTCCATCTTCAGGGTCAGTTGCAGAGTATTGAGTATCGTACTCCTCTCCTAAGGCTAGATAGAGAGGATTACCTCCTGGAAACTTTATTTCAGGATATAAACCACCACCGTAGGTTGTGTCATTATCATGAATAACAGTACTGTTATTATTATTATCGTTATTATTATTATTATTTTGATTACTATTTGGGTCGATAATGGTAATGGTTCGTGTCTCTGTATCAGTAAAACCTTCACTGTCCATGACATTATAGGTGACAGTATAGGTTCCCGCATGATTCAAATCAATATCATTAGTTACTTTGACGGCATAGGTGATGTCTCCATCTTGTGTATCTGTTGCAGTAAATCCAGGTTCATTAATGGTACGTTGACCTAACGTTATTTCAATATTTCTATCTCCTATGAGTGTAATAACAGGAGAATCCTCATTAAACTCATCTGTTCCATTAAAATCATCATATGTAGTATCTCCACAACCTGTTAAGAGTAACGCTCCTGTAACTACAGAGAGTATAACCATTTTTTTCATAATTTTTCCTTTATAATTAATTATCACCATTTTATCTAATAATTGTGAAATAGTTGTTATAAATATTTCACAATTATTATTAAAATTAGTGTAGAATTACCTCAACTTTTTCATCAAACCATCTCTTGAGCAAAAAACTCTTTGGTGATATCTCTCATCTCTTTTTCATCTTCGATTTTATTGACCAAATTTCTAAAATTTGATGCCCCTTGGTAGCCAATTTTAGAGTAGGTATGCAGATGTTTTCGAAAAATAATAGCTCCATATTGTCCAAAGTGAGAAATCATTTGCTCAAAATGTTCAAGCACCACCTCTTGTATAAGTTCAGGTGTCACCGCAGACTCTTTACCCTCTAAAATATAATCTTTCATAATCTTAAAAATCCAAGGTTTTCCTACAGCTCCACGACCTATCATTAACCCTTTTGCCCCCGTATATTCGAGTACCCATTTTGCTTTTTGTGGAGTGGTGATATCACCATTGGCAATAACAGGTATAGATATTGCCTTTTGTATCTCTTTGATAGCATCATAATCAACGGGAGCTTTGTAGCGTCCTGCTCGTGTTCGCCCATGTACAGCGATAAAATCTGCTCCATTATCTTCACATACCTTGGCAATCTCCACATGATTTTTTTCATTAAATCCTAGGCGTATTTTGACAGAAGTGTACTCTTTATTAGAATATTTTTTTATGGTTCTAATGGTCTCGCCCATTTTACTTAAATCAGTAAGTAGAGAGCTTCCTTGTAAATTATTAACCACTTTTGGAGCAGGACAACCACAGTTTAAATCTATAATATCTATGCCCTCTTGTTGGTTAATAAGCTCCACAGCTTTTTGGATTACTAATTGGTCTGAACCTGCTATTTGAATGCTATAGGGGGTCTCTAGTGGATTCTTCTCTAACATCTTAAGCGTTCTAGCATTTTGAAACATTAGTGCATTGGAGCTTATCATTTCAGAGACCGTGAGGTCTGCTCCAAATTTTTTAACAACAGAGCGAAAAGGGAGGTCGGTAAACCCTGCCAAAGGGGCAAGGGCAAAGATAGGGGTTGAAAAATCTAGTGTTGCCATATTTTATAGTGTTATTTTAATTAAAGGTCATTACAGATATGTTTGATGTTCATCAGGTCTGTAATCCTATATTTTTTATGCTCTTTTTTCAAGTCAAATAATGCTCTAAATCTCATAAATTCATGGGGGTCATGCTCATGAAGATACTCACCTGCTTTCTCTACCATCTCGTAATCAAATAGTAGATAGAGATAGGCTGTTTGTGCTTTTGGATAGGTTTTCTCATAGTTTTTAAATAGTTTAAGATTCTCATCAGGAGAGAATGGTTTTTTACTAATATCGGCAATAAGTAAAAAATCTGAACATTTGAGTTTGGTATTGAGTTCTAAAATAAACTCATCCAAAATGGCTTGGGTAAGTTCTAAATCCTCATCATAGGTTATGCGTGAGATAAGTGTCATGAAATTGTCTCTATCAAAAACCTTGATATGTTTTTTGGCTTTTGGAAAAGTAGTGGTGGTTACAAATAGGTGAAGTGCTTTATCAAAAATCTTTTTATGATAACTCTCTTTATTTTGTAATACAGTTTCTATAAAAGATTCATCTGTGGCTAAACAGTTTAAGTGATTTTGGATAACCAGTGGATTGTTTAATGAGAGTTCATGTGCCAATTTTTTTGCTTTAAAGTCAACACATTTTCCTTTGTCAAGCTCATAGATAATATTTAAGGCACTCTGTATTTTTTCAGAGACACCATCAATCGTACCATTGAGCTTAATATTTGCTACTTGAAGAAGCACTGCACTCTCTTTTAATTTTTTTATGTTAAACTTATGCTCTCTTGGCTCATTGAGAAGAGACCAATAGAGTGCATCGCTAAGGGTACTGCTGTCTTTTTCCCATTTCTTAAATTTAAAGAAATTTTTGGTACTGTAGAACATCATATGAAAAACAGAAGCGAGCATTAGAAGGAACATTGGGATAACAATCCATACTGCAACAGGCAAGGTAATGGGCATACTAAAAAGAATATGTCGATAATCATTTGGATTAAATGTAAACACAAACATTCCGATAATAACCATTAAAACGATGGACGCAAATATATATAAGCCTATACGCATAAATACTCCTCTACTCTCTACTTAAATTTTTTATTTTTACTATTTTTGTTGTTTCTCTACAACTTCTCTACAGGTGATACAGTATCGAGCAAATATTTTGACTTTTAGTCTCTCAATATTTATCTCCTCTTCACACATTTCGCAAATACCATAAATATCTTCTTGTATTTTACCTAAAGCTAGTTCAATTTCAGTTAATTCTCTTGATTGTTGAGCCAATATTGCATTGTCAACAGTATGTCCTAGTGCCATTGATGCGTGGTCACCCTCATCTTTGAGTTCATTGTTTACCATGTCATCCATCTCTAAAGAGGTAAGGTTTAAGTTTTTTTTAATTTTAACTCTTTTTGCCTCTAGTGCTGTCTTAAAAAAAATTATCTGTTCTTCATTTAACATTGTATTTTTCTCCTAAATTATATTATCTGATTTTTTGTCTATTTTATTTATGATAAGGATGGTTATTTATAATGGTTAGACCTCTAAAAACCTGTTCCATCAATACCACTTTCATTAATTTATGTGACATCGTCATTTTACCAAAAGAAATGCTCATATCACATTTGTTTAAAAAATCCGTTTCAAGCCCGAAAGCTCCACCAATAAAGAGGTTTACATTTCCTCTATCCTTAAACAAATTTGAAAATTTATAACTATCAAGCTCCTTGGAGCTTGGATTGAGAGCAATATTGAACCCCCTATTCAGATATTTCTCAAAAGCGATAGTATAAGATTTTTGTGAAGCTTCTGTGGATATATCATGTGCTTTAATGATATCTTTTGTGAAAATCTCAAAAACCTCTATTTTAGCAAAAGGTTTTGAGATTTTTTTATAATGCTCAATGAGTGGAGCATATAGATTATCTTTGGATTTTTTATCAATGATATAGATATTTATCTTCATGATATTAATCGGTGCTGTCTGCTTCTTCTTTAGAAGGAGTAGTCTCTTTCTGACTGCTATCTTCTGAACTGCTATTTTTAGGAGTGCTTTCTTTTGAACTACTCTCTTTTGAGTTGTTCTCTTTTGTAATAGTTATTGTTTTTTTTACTTTTGGGTTATCCTTCAAAAATAAAATAAGTAGGTCCGAGATGGTTTTTTTCATATCATTTCTATCGACTATCATATCAATAAGTCCATGCTCTAAAAGAAATTCAGAGCGTTGGAACCCCTCAGGTAAATCAACACCTACCGTTTGTTTGATAACCCGCTGTCCTGCAAATCCTATCAATGCTCCTGGTTCAGCGATAATAATGTCTCCAAGCATGGCAAATGAGGCAGATACCCCACCCATCGTAGGGTCAGTGAGTAGAGAGATAAATGGTAGACCGTGATGATGTAGACGATTAAGTGCTGCAGAGGTTTTGCTCATCTGCAATAGAGAAAAAGTACTCTCTTGCATTCTAGCACCACCCGAAGCTGAGACAATAATAAATCCACACTTTTTCTCAATGGCTCGGTTGATACCACGGATTATTTTTTCTCCTTCTACAGAACCTAAGCTTCCTCCCATAAAAGAGAAGTCAAAGATAACAATCTCTGCCTCAACGCTATTAATGGTACAAGAACCACTAATGACAGAAGAGGTTTTTCCTGTTTTTGCTTTTGCCTCATCCAACCTTTTCTTATAGGATTTTTTATCCACAAATTTAAGAGGGTCAATGGGTGCTAAAGAGGTATCAAACTCAACAAAGCTATCTGTGTCACACAGAAACTCTTCTCTTTTTTTCGCATTAATTCTGAAGTGGTTGTTACATTTAGGACAAACACTACATTTAGATTCAACCTCTTTGTAATACATCAAAGCTAAACATTTTGGACACTTTATCCAGTTGCTTTGCTCATTTTTGGTATTGGCAGCATTTCCCATCATACCAGAAAATAGATTTGCAAAATTCATTTTATAGGCTCCACTTATTTTATTGGTGGAATAATAGCATAATCGTTATTAAGAGGCAATAATCATCAATGATTTAGAGACACCAAGACCCATAAATGTTCCAATAATATACCCCATCATAGCCATTAAAACTCCAATGGGAATTAATGTTTTATGATAGGCTCCTGCTAGAATAGGGGCAGAAGCAACCCCTCCAATATTCGCCAAAGAGGCAACACCTAGTGTAAATAAATCTAGTTTAAAAATTTTTGCAAAGAGTATCATAATTGCTCCATGGATAAGAATAATAAGAAATCCTGCCATGATATAGATAGGTGCTTGGGTTAATTCAGCAAAATTTGCCCGTGAAGCGATAAGGGCAATAATAAGATAGAGCATAATATTGGCTAGAGGAGAGGCCGAAGCCAAACGACTAAGAGTTGTCATGCCAAAGAGTATACCTATTGTTGTAGCAAAAAGTACAATCCATGTTGTTGTGGTAAAAAAATTACTGGTAGGAAGTAGCAGTGCCATCTCTTGGGACAAAGCAGAGACTATAAGAGCCAATCCTAAAAGCATAAAAAGAGAGGGGAAGTTGATGGGTTCTTTTTTTTCATTGTCATTGTGAAGTTTCTTGGTAAGGTTTTTGAGTATACTCTCATCTGATTTTGTCCATCGGTTAAAGCTTGATGCAAAGGGGACGAGTGCTAGGAGTATCATAACCCATATGGCATAATCAATAGAGTCGATAAGCAGAACATAGCCCATAGCACTATCAGGAAGATTTAAGGCACTCTGTATCGCAACCATATTACCTGTTCCTCCCATCCATGAGCCACTCAGTGCTCCAAAAGCTTTCCATGCCTCTGTTTCAAAAAAGTTATGAAGTAGAGCAAACATAATGATAAATCCCAAAGAGATGCTTAAAGAGGCTAGAAAAAAGGTAAGTAGTATTTTTTTACCCAGTTTTAAAATATTACGGATATCAGCCTGAAGAAGCATTAAAAAAATCATGGCAGGAAGTAGGTGTGACTTAAAAGCTTTGTAGGTGCTGTTTATCTCTTCGGTTTTTATCCATAGATTTAGTGAAGATAGAGTCATGACTGTGAAGTATAGTATCACTATAGCAGGAAGGTACTCAAAGAGTTTTGCTTTGCTCTTCTCCTCGATATAGACCAATATTGATGCGATAAAGAGTAAAATAGCAAGATAGGGAAAGGCAGTTTGTATCATAATAGTTTCTACTTTTTAACGAAATTGTAACGATAAATAGTTATAATCAAGTATGAAAGCAATTATAAACGCAAAAATTATTACAGAAGATGAAATTCTAAAGGGGTATAATCTTCTCTATATGAAAGAGGTTATTGCCATTAGTAAAGAGTTGCCTATTTGGGCAGAGACGATAGATGCCAAAGGGGCATATTTAAGTGCAGGTTTTATTGATTTACACATACATGGCTCTAAGGGGGCTGATGTAATGGATGCAACACCTCATGCGTTGGAGACTATCTCTGCCTCACTTTTATCAACAGGTACAACCTCTTTTTTAGCTACCACCATGACGATGTCAGAGAAGAAGATAGTATTGGCATTAGAGAATATTAAAAACTATAATGTCAAAAATAGAGGTGGTGCTAAAATATTAGGGGTACACCTTGAAGGTCCTTTTATTAATCTTAAAAAACATGGTGCTCAAAACCCAAGTTACATTCAAAAGCCAAATTTAGAGCTTATTGAATCATATATGAGTATTATCAAGATGATAACTCTAGCTCCAGAGGTAGAGGGGGGAGAGTCATTTATTAAATATATAAAAAATAAATACCCCAAAACTCTTTTAAGTATTGGTCACAGTAATGCTTCTTATGAGAAGAGTAAAGAGAGTTTTAAATGGGGTATCTCTCACGCTACGCATCTATTTAACGCAATGAATCCTCTTCATCATAGAGAACCTGGTATTGTAGGAGCTGTTTTAGAGAGTGATGAGGTGAGTTGTGAGATTATTGCTGATATGATTCACCTACATCCTATATTCTTTAATATTCTCTATCAATTAAAAAAAGAGAAGCTGGTTTTGGTCACAGATGCGATGAGAGCGGGCTGTATGTCTTGTGGTGAGTATGATTTAGGAGGACAGGTAGTAACGGTTAAAAATGGAGAAGCCAGACTTTCAGATGGGACATTGGCAGGAAGCGTTCTTAAGCTTAACGAAGCACTAAAAAACTTTTATGAGCATAGTGATATCTCTTTACCCAAGCTTATCTCTATGGTGACAAAAACACCTGCCCAAAAATTGGGTTTAAGAGTAGGAGAGCTTAAAGAGTCTTATATGGCAGATATGGTTCTTTTTGATAAAGATTTTAATATTCTAAAAACTTTTGTTAATGGGGAGATTAAATTTGATAAAAACAGTATTTTTTAGATAAAATATGGGCAAAATTTAATTGAAGGTAATATATAAAATGAAAGTAGTAGTAATACAAGGTCCAAATTTAAATATGTTAGGACACAGAGAGCAGAATATTTATGGTCCAATGAAGTTGGAGGATATTCATACTCAAATGAAAGGTTTTGCAGAGCAGAATGGTGTTGAAGTAGAGTTTTTTCAAAGTAACCTAGAGGGTGAAATTGTGGATAGACTCCAAGAGTGTATGGGAGAGGCAAATGGTGTTATTATCAATCCTGCTGCGTACACACATACCTCTATTGCGATTCGTGATGCCATTGCTGCGATTCAAATCCCAGTAGTAGAAGTACATCTGTCAAATATTTATCAAAGAGAGGAGTTCAGACACACTTCACTTATTGCTCCTGTCTGTGCTGGTCAAATCTCTGGTTTTGGACCATTCTCATATCATATGGCTATGGTAGCAATTCTTCAAATCATGAGTGAGATGAAAGCTAGATATGAAGCAGAACAGGCTCATCAAGCACAGCAGTCACTTCAATCCAAATAGCTATTTTTTACCCTTTTCCCAAGTTTAACTTGGGAAAACCCATACTCATTTAACCTAAACTAATGTATAATTGTTTCAAAATATTATCAAGGCAATACTAATGAATTATATATTAAAAAATGAGAATGCCATCTATTATGAGTGTGGTTACAGCTCTGACAATGCACTCTATTTAAAGCTAGGAAATGAAGCTTTTTTTATTACTGATGCACGTTATGCCATTGAAGCACAACAGAATGTACAAAATGCTCAAGTATTTATAGAAAAAGAGCTCAATAAAAGAGCAAACTCTCTTATTGAAACATCCAAAATTAAAAAGTTAATTTACGACCCCAAAGAGTGGAGTATTTTTTATTTTGACAAAATCAGAGAGGGATTAAAGGTTAAATTTAAGCCTGTGGTGGACTTTTCTCACAAAAAGAGAGTGATAAAGAGCCAAGAGGAGATAGAACTCTTAAAGATATCGGCTACTTTGGGTGCAGAAGCTTTTGATAAATTGGCTCAGACAATAAATGAACATGGCTTTAATAACTCGGAAGAGATTTTAACCTATATGACAAAAACCGTTCTCTCCAAATATGGTAAATATGAACTCTCCTTTGACCCCATTGTCGCTATAGGTGCAAACGCAGCGAAACCACACGCTTTGCCTACGTCTACTCTATTACAGAAAAAAGATTTACTCCTTGTTGATGCAGGATTAAAACATAAACGCTACTGTTCAGATAGAACAAGAACCGTCAATGCCAAAAAAGATTTTACTTTTAATACGGAACAAAGATTTAAAAAGAAAAAACTTCAAAAAGCCTATGATACTGTACTCAAAGCCCATGACAATGCTATAAACAAAGCACGTTCAGGTATGAAAGCTAAAAAAGTAGATGCACTAACACGAGATATTATTACAAAAGCAGGTTTTGGAGACTATTTTGTCCACTCCACAGGACACGGTGTCGGTTTAGATATCCATGAGATGCCTTATATCGCTTCAAAGTCAGAGATGATTATTGAAGATGGCATGGTCTACACCATCGAACCTGGTATCTATATCCCTGATGAGTTTGGTATTCGGATTGAGGATATGGTTGTGATGGTGGATGGTCGGGCTTCGGTTTTATAGATGCCATACCAACCCACATTAATATGTCAAAAAAACTACCCCTACCTATCTCCAAGTAAATCTCTTAAAAGGTATCGTGCTACTTTGGGTATAGGGGGAAATATAGGAGATGTAAAAAGAAGATTTAACCATCTATTTTTCTACTTAAAACGCTCATCCTTGGTTGATATAATAGAGACCTCTCCTATTTTAAAAAATCCACCTTTTGGCTATTTGGAGCAGGATGATTTTCATAATTCATTAATAATTGTGAAAACTTGTTTGCGACCTAAAGCACTTTTACGCTATATTTTGACAATAGAAAAGAGATTTTCAAGAAAACGCTCATTTCCTAATGCTCCTCGCACGTTGGATATTGATATGATTTTCTATGAAGATGTGCAGATGGATAGTAAACGGTTGAGACTTCCTCACCCCTTTTGGGATAAAAGAGATTCAGTGTTGATACCGTTATCGTGTATGCACAATTGAAGTGTTAAAAAAAATATCTAGGAGAGATGAGAGAATGAGTAAATCAGTATTAGTAGGAATGAGTGGAGGGGTGGACTCCACCGTTACCGCTATTTTATTACAAAAAGAGGGATATGCGGTAACAGGGGTCTATATGAAACTTCACGACAATGAGGAGTATCATAAAAACAACTACACCAAAGCCAAAAGGGTAGGAGCGTATCTAGGGATTGATGTACATTTTCATGACCTATCTAGTGAGTTTAAAAATGAGGTCTATGACTATTTTGTGGATACCTATAAAGAGGGCTTAACCCCCAATCCCTGTATTATGTGTAATAGAACTATTAAGTTTGGAAAAATGGTAGAGTTTGCTGATAGTCTAGAAATTGAAAAAGTAGCTACAGGGCATTATATCAATTGTGATGGTGAGTTTTTTTATATGGGTGAAGATGAGAGTAAAGACCAGAGCTATTTTGTGGGACAGGTGCGAAAAGAGGTACTCTCTAGGCTTATTTTCCCTCTTGGAACATGGATAAAAGATGATGTCAAAGCGTATGCCAAAAATATCCCACTTCTAAAAGATTTGGGAGAGCAAAAAGAGAGTTCTGAAATCTGTTTTGTAGAGAATGAGTACACCGAAATTTTAGAGAAGCATATGGATATTGACCAAGAGGGTGAGACCGTTTATGTTGATGGTACTGTGGTTGGAAAGCATAAGGGATATATGCACTATACCATTGGGAAGCGTAGAGGGTTTACTGTTGATGGTGCACATGATCCACACTTTGTCCTCTCTATTAATCCTAAAGAGAACAAAATAGTGGTAGGAAAAAGAGAGGAGCTAGAAGCTTCTGGTTTTAATCTAAAGCAGATAAATCTTTTTGATGATTTCTCCTCTGAGTTTAAAGCAACGGTAAAAGTACGCTATCGAACAACGGCGATTCCTTGTAAAGTTAGATTAAATGAAGATGTTGGCTCTGTAGAGCTTTATCTCCCTGTCTTTGGTTTGGCTTATGGACAAGTGGCTGTTTTTTATCATGATAATAAGCTTATCGGTTCGGGAATTATCTGTTAATTAAAATACAGATTCTCTAACAGAACTAAACAGTTAAAGTTTTAACTTTTTTAGATATAATATACATTAATTTAATTTTATATAAATATTACTAATAGAGGGACTTTATGAGCGATTTATTTGAAGAGAATCAAGATATACAAGAGGTACGAATAGAAGACAGTATGAGAGCGTCATACCTTGATTACTCGATGTCTGTTATTGTTGGTCGTGCTTTGCCTGATGCAAGAGATGGGTTAAAGCCTGTACACAGAAGAATTCTTTATGCAATGAATGATTTAAGTTTGAGTCATCGTAGCCCTTACAAAAAATCTGCAAGAATTGTTGGTGATGTTATCGGTAAGTATCACCCACATGGTGACAACTCGGTCTATGATGCATTGGTGCGTATGGCACAAGATTTTTCACTAAGAGCACCACTAATTGATGGTCAAGGGAACTTTGGTTCTGTTGATGGTGATAATGCGGCAGCGATGCGTTACACTGAGGCTCGTATGACCAAGCTTACAGAGCAACTTCTAATAGACCTAGACAAAGATACTGTAGACTTTACTCCCAACTATGATGACTCTATGACAGAGCCTGATGTTCTGCCATCGCGTGTGCCTAACTTACTTTTAAATGGTTCTAGTGGTATCGCAGTGGGAATGGCGACCAATATCCCTCCTCACCGTATGGATGAGCTTATAGAGGCACTTCTACATATTATTGATGAGCCTGATTGTGAGGACTCTGAACTTCTTAATATTATCAAAGGTCCCGATTTTCCAACGGGTGGTATTATCTTTGGTAAAAAGGGAATTACAGATGCTTATACCACAGGACGTGGACGGATAAAGGTTAGAGCTAAAACCCATATTGAAGAGAAGAAAAATAGAGAAGTAGTGGTTATTGATGAGCTTCCATATCAGGTCAATAAATCTCGTCTAATTGAGAATATAGCTTATCTAGTGCGTGACAAACAGATAGAGGGAATTTCTGAAATTCGTGATGAGTCTGACCGTGATGGTATGCGTGTGGTGATTGAGCTTAAGCGTGATGCGATGAGTGATATTATCCTCAACAACCTTTTTAAAAGCACACAGATGCAGGTGACGTTTGGTATTATTATGTTAGCCATTGTGAACAAAGAGCCAAAGGTATTTAAAATTCGTGAGCTTCTTGACCTCTTTTTGAGACACCGAAAAACAGTTATTATCAGAAGAACCATTTTTGAGCTTGAAAAAGCACGTGCGAGAGCTCATCTATTAGAGGGATTAAGAATTGCTGTTGATAATATTGATGAGGTGATTCGTATTATCCGTGATAGTGAAGATAGTGAGACTGCCAAACTAAATTTGATAAAAAAATTCGAACTTAGTGAAGTACAATCAAGTGCTATTTTGGAGATGAAGCTTCGACGGCTTACAGGTCTTGAGCGTGAAAAAATTGAAAATGAGCTACTAGAGCTTTCTAAAGTGATTGATTATTTAGAGTCTATCTTAAAAAGTGAAGAGATACTTAATGGTATTATATCTGATGAGCTTAAAGAGATTGGTGATAACTTCAAATCAGAAAGACGAACAGAGATAATTGATGATTATGATGATATTGATATCGAAGATTTAATTCCAAATGAGCCAATGGTTGTAACCATTACTCACCGTGGATATATTAAACGTGTTCCTGTTAAACAGTATGAGAAACAGAAACGTGGTGGTAAAGGTAAGATTGCTGTGACCACTCATGATGACGACTTTATAGAGCAGTTTTTTATCTCCAATACTCATGATACATTAATGTTTGTAACGGATATGGGTCAACTCTATTGGTTAAAAGTCTATAGAATCCCAGAGGGTTCAAGAGTAGCAAAAGGTAGAGCAGTTCTAAATCTTATCAATCTTAAAGCTGATGAAAAAATTATGTCTATTATCCCTACAACTGACTTTAATAAGGATAAAGGACTGGTATTTTTCACTACAAAAGGTATTGTAAAACGAACCAACTTAAAAGAGTACTCAAATATCAGAACCAATGGTGTAAGAGCGATTAATTTGGATGAAGATGATAGTATCGTAACAGCTAAAATTGTAATGCCTGAGACTAAATGGCTCTTTTTGACCACCAAAAAAGGTCAATGTATCAGATTTAAAGTTGAAGATACACGAGAGATAGGAAGAGTATCACGTGGTGTTACTGCGATTAAGTTTAAAATATATGATGATTATGTCTGTGGTGCAACCACTATTGCAGATGAGGATAGTGAACTTTTAATGCTTAGTGAAAAAGGTATTGGAAAACGTACTACAGCCTCTGAATATCGGGAGCAGAGTAGAGCAGGTAAGGGTGTTATTAGTATGAAGCTTTCGGCTAAAACAGGTGATGTGGTTGGTGTGGTTCTAGTCGAATCGGACAAAGATATGATGTGTTTGACCTCTATAGGAAAGATGATACGCGTTGATATGGAAAGCATTAGAAAAGCAGGGCGTAATACCTCTGGTGTGAAAGTGGTAAATGTAGAGAAAAAAGATATTGTAGTAAGTATGGCAAAATGTCCAAAAGAGGAGGCTGAGAAGCCTGATATTGGGGGTGAAGAGATACTCGGAAATTAGAGTGATTCCTAAGGATTCACTCCTCTCTCTAGTTTTTTATCTCAATGATGATTATTTAGGGAAGAGTCCAAACTTGGAACAAAACAAAACACCTCTCTTATATTTTAATTCAAAACCATTTTTAAAAGCCAACACTTACACGCTATCTGTTAGAATGTCACTAATTTAATTCCCTATATTAAAAATTATAGGAACAAAGGAACAGATGTGAAACAGTATAATGTAGCTGTTGTTGGAGCAAGTGGGGCAGTGGGTGAAGAGCTGTTTAGAGTCTTAGAAGAGGTTAATTTTCCTGTAGGAGAGCTTTTGCCTTTGGCATCTGCAAATTCGGCAGGTAACTATATTGAGTTTTCAGGTAAAGAGTATAAGATAGAAGAGCTGACTGAGAGTGTATTTGAGGGACGTGATATTGATATTGCATTCTTTTCAGCAGGGGGAAGTATCTCCCAAAAGTATGCCAAGTATGCAGTAGAAGCAGGGGCAGTGGTGATTGATAATACTTCACACTTTAGAATGATGGATAGAGTACCGTTGGTCGTGCCAGAGGTGAATCCAGAAGATATTGAGCTTTGGGAAGATACAGGTATTATTGCTAATCCTAACTGTTCAACCATTCAAATGGTACAACTTCTTAAGCCTCTTCATGACCTATATGGTATCAAAAGAGTTGATGTGAGTACCTATCAAGCGACAAGTGGAGCAGGAAAAGCAGGGATGGAGGAGCTTGTTAAGCAGATGCAAGATTTCTTTGCTTTTAAATTAGGAGAGAGTGAAGTCAAGGCATTTGCTCATCAGATTGCTCTGAATGTTATTCCTCATATTGATGTTCCACAAGAGAATGGCTACACCAAAGAGGAGATGAAAATGGTCAACGAGACCAATAAGATTATGGATTCAGAGTTTGCTATAAGTGCTACTTGTGTGCGTGTGCCAGTGCTTCGTTCTCACTCAGAGGCGATTACGATTACCTTTCGAGAGGGAGTTGATGTGAGTGTTGAGATGGCTCGAAAAGTATTGGGTGAGTTTGAAAATGTTACAGTAATAGATGATATTGAAAACAATCAATATCCAATGCCAATTACAGCCACAGATACCGATGAGACCTATGTAGGACGGATTAGAAAAGATATCTATGCTCCAAATATGTTACATATTTGGGGGGTGGCTGACCAAGTGAGAGTAGGGGCTGCTACCAATGCTGTTCGTATTGCTCAAAAATGGATAAAGTTAGAGGATTAAAACTATGGCAAATGAGATAAAAAAAGTACTTAAATCCAAAGAGGAACAAGGATTAATTGAAGCCCTTTTTGAGGGAGTTATTTGGAGAAGTAGGTTTGTAGTTATTCTGGCAGTAATTTTTGGTTTAATTGGTGCTATTATTCTTTTTATAGTAGCATCTTATGACATTGCTTCAGTTGCAGGATACGCTTATCAAGGACTTTTTGCTCATCCTCATCCAGAGAATTTTCATGAAAATATTGTTGCTTCCATCATTGGGGCAGTTGACCTCTATTTGATTGCTGTTGTGATGTTTATTTTTTCTTTTGGTCTCTATGAACTTTTCATTTCACATATTGATGAAGCAGAAGCACATGGACAGATATTGGCAATCTCTTCTCTTGACCAGCTCAAAGATAAGATTGCTAAAGTTATTGTGATGGTGTTGGTGGTAAACTTTTTTCAAAGAGTATTACATACCAATTTTACAACGCCACTGGAAATGCTCTATTTTGCATTATCTATTGCCGCGTTGTCAGTAGGATTATATTTTTTAAGTAAGGTAGGAAAACATTAAATGAGTAAAATATTTGTAGATGCGTGTCTTGGAAAAGAGACACCATACACCCCTGTATGGATGATGAGACAAGCAGGACGATACCTTCCTCAGTACAAAGCAGTAAGAGCAGAGGCAGGAAACTTTTTAAATCTCTGTCATGATCCTAAAAAAGCAGCAGAGGTGACCATTCAACCCCTTGATATCGTAGGTGTTGACGCAGCGATTCTATTTTCAGATATTTTGGTAATTCCTGATGAGATGGGAATGGATTTGGAGTTTATCACAGGCTTTGGACCAAAGTTTAATGACCCTATTAAATCACAAGAGGATTTGGATAGATTAATTAAAGGCAAAGAGGCATCAGATAAGCTGACTTATGTTTATGATACCATTAAACTTCTAAGAACACAGCTTGATGAGCGTGGTGATGATATTGCACTTATTGGTTTTTGTGGTGCTCCTTGGACATTGGCTACCTATATGATAGAAGGTCAAGGTACTAAGACCTATAATATATGCAAAAAGATGATGTACTCAAATCCTGAACTCTTACATAATATTTTACATGAAGTTACTCAAGTTGTAAAATACTATATGGAGCAACAGATCGCCTCTGGTATAGATGTGGTTCAAATTTTTGACTCATGGGCTGCCGCGATTGAGCCAAGCAACTATGATGAGTTCTCATGGAAATATATGGTAGAGATTGCTGATTATCTTAAATCTAAATATCCTGATACCCCAATTATTATGTTCCCTAAGGGTGTGGCTTCGTTTATTGAGCAGGGTCTTGTTTACGGTAACTTTGATGTATTTGGTGTGGATTGGGGAACACCTATGGCACTTGCAAAAGAGAAGCTAGGAGATAAATATGTCCTCCAAGGAAATATGGAGCCTACACGTCTCTATAGTAAAGAGGCAACAACTGAGTGTGTGGAATCATTGGCTGAAACGATGAGAGATGGTAGACATATCTTTAACTTAGGTCATGGAATTTTACCTGATGTACCTGTTGAGAATGCAATTCACTTTGTTAAAGAGTGTCAAAGAGCCTCTAAACGAAGTTAAGAGCCACAAATGAATATCATATTTGGTCCTGTTAACTCAAGACGTTTTGGTAAGTCTTTGGGGATAGACTTAAGTCCGAGTAAAAAACAGTGTAATTTTGATTGTCTCTATTGTGAGCTTGACCCTGCTAAAACAGTTGATAGCTATGAAGATGTAATCTCTATAGAGGAGATTATAGAAGCATTAACTATCGCTTTGAAAAAGTATCAAGATATTGATGCTTTAACGGTAACAGCCAATGGTGAACCGACACTCTACCCTTATCTACTAGAACTTATGGACGAGATAGATAAGATAAAAGGCTCTATTAAAACTTTAATCCTCTCTAATGGTGCAAATATTCATGAAAATAAAATCCAACAAGCTCTATTGAAATTTGATACGGTAAAACTCTCATTAGATTGTGCCTCAAAACGATGTCTAAAACGTTTGGATAGGTCACATGATGGTATTGATGTAGAGATGATAAAAGAGGGGATGTTATCTTTTAAAACTCAATTTCAAAATCCTTTAATCGTAGAGATACTTATAGTAAAAGGGATAAATGATAGTGATGCAGAGATAGAAGCATTAAATGCCTATCTTTTAATACTAAAACCAACACGTATAGATATTGGTACGATAGACAGACCCCCTGCTTATAAAGTTGAAGCGTTGAGCTATGAGGAGTTGCGTGAGATATCTCTAAAATTTGATAGTTCTCTGTCTATATATATTGCTTCTCGTAAAAAAGTAGAGAAAAAACCTTCAAGCTATAGTCGAGAGGATATTTTAGAAACCATTAGAAAACGCCCCTTGACACAAGAGGATATTGATGTTTTATTTGATAGTAAAAGTAAAGATAAACTAAAAGTTTTAGTTAATGAAAAAGAGATTCAGATTGCAAGTAGCAGTGAATATGACTTTTTTATACGATATCATGAAGAAAATACTAAAAAGGCTTGACATCTATGCAATTTTTGTCTATAATCGCACTCCAATTTAACTGATAAGTATTCCGAATTAGCTCAGCGGTAGAGTAGGTGACTGTTAATCACTTGGTCGCTGGTTCGAATCCAGCATTCGGAGCCACTTTTTTTCAATTAAATTGTTCTTAATAATATGTTCCGAATTAGCTCAGCGGTAGAGTAGGTGACTGTTAATCACTTGGTCGCTGGTTCGAATCCAGCATTCGGAGCCACATTTCTATTTAATCTTCTATAATATTTTTAATGTATCTCTTGCGTTGTTTTTCTTGTTTGGCTTTTGATATGGATTTTAGCTCTTCTGTTGCTCTTTTTGAAGCCTCTTTAATCGGATTATTTATGCGTAAAATCAAAGGATCAACGCGTAGTGCCATCTCATTGATACCCATTAGTCGTAATCCCTCAATACTTTTAATTCGTGAGAGTGCCACATATCCTTGTCCCACTTCAAATGTTTTGGATAAATCTATCTCTGCTCTATCAAGTGTCATTCCTTGAGACTTATGAATGGTAATTGCCCATGCTAGGCGTAGGGGTATCTGTGAGATGGTAGCAACTGTCTCCCCTGTGTCACTCTCTATTGTCCACTCTTCAGCTACTACCTTGATAACTCTTCCTGTTGAAATCTTTACCAAGGGGATATTCTCTTCTTCAAAGCCTATAACTACTCCTGTTGTGCCATTGACATACCCTTTTTCTGGATTATTTTTTATAAATATAACAATAGCATCTTTTTTTAGTGATAACTCTTTTAATAGTAGGGCTGTTTTGAATATTTTTTCTATACTTTTTTCATCTCCCTTTGCGGTAAATTTAAATAGTTTGGTTGGGGTTTTTAGCCTATTTAGCTCCTCTAAATTGATTCTATCTACATCTATATTGTGCGTATAAAGTTTAGTGGCTTGATATTTACCCCTAAACTTAAACTCTTTTCTATATCGGCTTTCGAGTAGCTTGTGAGATTTCTGTGAGACTGTGGCAGAACGTATCTCATCCAAAATAGAGATGAGATTTTTATCTTTTTGTCTAAATTTCTTATCCAGATAACAGCTTCTTAACTCCAACTCTCTCCAGACAGGAGATTGCCATGCAAAGCGTTTCTCTTTGGGTTCAATGCTCACAGGGGGTAGCTGAAAAAAATCCCCTGAGATGACAACTTGTACTCCTCCAAAAGGTTCAGGAGAGTTTTTAAAAGCACTTAAAACCCTATCCATAGATGAGAATATCTCGGGAGAGACCATTGAAATTTCATCTATTATCAATATTTTTAGTTTGGAAAATCTGTTTTGTAGATATTTCTTTTTTAATAAAATCTCAATATACTTATTGTTAACCACATCATTACGAATACCCAATGCAAAAAAGGAGTGAATGGTCTGCCCTTTGAGGTGTGACGCAGCAATGCCTGTAGGAGCCACAACGGTGGGGTATATCTGTTCGCTTTTTAGGTACTGAATGAACTGCTCTAAAAGATAGGTTTTACCTGTTCCTGCTGAACCTGTTATAAAAACATTGTTCCCTAGTTTTAAGATATTGAGTGCTGTAGATTGTTTCATAATGGTTTTCTTTTTTTAATTTTCACTATTTTAGCATAAGAAGTCTGATTTGTTTTAAAGTATGTCAAAATGTCATCCTTTTTTCTTCACGTAACTAATTAAGAGTAAAATACTCTTAATTAGATTTTTTTTCATTTTCTATTTAATTTTAGCCTTTTTTATGCTAGAATCATTTTTAATTAAAATAGATTATAAGGAAAAAAAATGACAGAACAATTATTTAACCCCAACCCAGAATTTGCAAAAGATGCAAAAATAAAGAGTATGGAGGCGTATTGGAAGCTTCAAAATAGAGCTATTGAAGACTATGAAGGGTATTGGAAAGGTTTTGCCGATGAAAAAATTGATTGGATAGAGCCGTATACTTCTGTATTAGATGAATCAGATGCTCCTTTTTATAAATGGTTTTCAAATGGAAAGTTAAATGTTTCAAACCAATGTATTGACAGACACTTAGCCGAAAAATCAGAGCAAAATGCCATTATTTTTGAAGGAGACAAAGGCGATGTACAACACATCACTTATGCTCAACTATCAACACAAGTTAACAAACTAGCAAACCTTCTTAAAAATAAATTTAATGTTAAAAAAGGCGACCGAGTTGTTCTCTATATGCCAATGATTCCAGAAGCTGCGTATGCCATGTTAGCATGTACACGTTTGGGTGCAATTCACTCTATTGTTTTTGGTGGGTTCAGTTCAGAAGCACTAAAAGATAGAATAGAAGATGCCGAGGCTAAAATTGTTATCACAGCCGATGGAGCATTCCGTAAAGGAAAGCCATACATGCTTAAAAATGTAGTAGATGAAGCTCTTTCTAATGGTGGTAATTCTATCGAATCTGTTTTGGTTGTTAAAAGAAACAACGAAAAGATTACATGGGTAGAGGGTCGTGACCACTCTTATAATGAGTTAATTGATGCAGAGTCAGAAGAGTGTCCGTTTGAGCCAATGGAGAGTGAAGACCCACTGTTCTTGCTCTATACATCGGGTTCAACAGGTAAACCAAAAGGGGTGCAACACTCAACAGCAGGGTACATTCTTTGGGCTCAAATGACCATGGAGTGGGTATTTGACCTTAGAGCTGACGATGTTTATTGGTGTACGGCTGATATTGGGTGGATTACAGGACATACCTACATTGTTTATGGACCTCTTTCAGCAGGTGGAACAACGGTTATGTTTGAAGGTGTACCAACGTACCCAGATGCAGGACGAGCATGGAAAATGGTTCAAGACCACAACATCACTCAGTTCTACACAGCACCAACAGCAATTAGACTTTTACATAAAACAGGCGAAGATGAACCAAAAAAATATGACCTTTCTAAACTAAGAGTTTTAGGAACAGTAGGAGAGCCAATCGACCCACCTGCATGGAAATGGTACTATGAAGTAGTAGGAAACAGCAAATGTGCGATTGTTGATACCTACTGGCAAACAGAAACAGGTGGACACATGATTTCCCCTTTACCTGGTGCAACACCTATTAAACCTGCATGTGCAACGTTTGCATTACCTGGGATTATTGCAGAAATTATCGAAGAAGATGGAACACCAACACCCGTAGGAGAGAAAGGTTTCATGTGTATCACAAGACCTTGGCCTTCAATGATACGTAACATTTGGAATGACCCTGAACGTTTCAAAAAAGCTTACTTTGGAGATTGTAAAAAAGATGGTGAACCTGTTTACTTTACAGGAGACGGTGCAATGATGGCAGAAGATGGTTACATTACCATTACAGGACGTACCGATGACGTTATTAACGTGTCAGGTCACAGAATGGGAACAGCAGAAGTTGAATCAGCCATTGCAAAACACGATAGCGTAGCCGTTGTAGCCGTTGTTGGTAAACCTCATGAGATTAAAGGAGAGGGGATTTTTGCCTATATCGTGCTTAAAGACCCATCTGAAGCAAGTGAAGATTTAAAGATTGCCATTAATAAAGTGATTAAAAAGGAGATTGGTGCGATTGCTCTATGTGATGCCATTGCCTTTGTTCCCGATGTTCCAAAAACACGTTCAGGTAAGATTATGAGACGTATTTTACGTGCCATTGCCAAAGGCGAAGCGATTACACAAGATATTTCCACGCTTGAAGACCCTACTATTGTTGCTCAGATTGAGACGATTGTTAACGAGGGAGAGTAGCTAAATACGAATTTAGCTAGGATTTTCTAGTTCCAGCCTAGATGTTCAGGTTGGTCTCTAAATTTTTCAGTGACAGGTATGATAACCTCTGAGTGTTTGCGTATTTTTTGACTTTTTCCTAAACGTTTAACGTTTGCCTTGAAAATTATCAAATTATAGCGAAAAACCACCTCCTTTAGGTGGTGGATGAAAGTGGTAGATTTTAAGAAAAAACTTTAATAACAAAATTAAACATTCTATAATTTTTTTTTCGCTACAATAACCCTATGTGAGGTACTGCATACCTACGAAAACCAAGTAGTCGCAGTCTTCACAAAAAACTTAGTCTAGGCAGGTCATGTCGGACTATAAAAGCTTCCTCAATATCCTAACATTAGTTGAGAGTTCGGAAGAATCCACCTTCTTTAGGGGGTGGAGTTGTCAACATGTAATCATTGGCATCACCATAATATTTTAAAGCAAGTTCCTTATAGGTTGTATCATAAGATACACGGGTAGTTGTATATGGTGTATGTTCAACAAATGGAGGAATCTCATTCTTACTCTTCCCC
>JALTGP010000212.1 GCA_027076905.1 Campylobacteraceae bacterium
GTGGTTCTGTTGGAGAAAATGGACTCTATGATACTCTTGAACTTAGTGATGATTATAATAATACCCAAGGTATGGCTTATGATAAAACTGAATCTATATTCAGACTAATAGATAGTGACAATGATACCCTATACGATGGCTCAAATGCCTCTCCTATGGATATAGACTTTGATTATCGTGATAATAATGACTCTAAACCTCTGTTTAAAATAAGCAATATAAGTAAAACAGAGGGAGATAGTGGTTTAACTAACTTCGATTTTAAAATATCTATCAACAGAACTACTGGTCATGGTATCAGTTTTGATTACCAAACAGCCAATGGAGATAGTAGTAATGCTTTAGAAAATGCTATTTCAGGTAGTGATTATAATGGTAAAAATGGACATATAGACATAGAGCAAAATGTTACTAGTAAAACTATTACTGTTTCTGTAATAGGAGACACAGATATAGAAGATGATGAGAATTTCTTATTGAAAGCTCTTAATATTAATGGTGCTGATAAAAATAGTTTTATAGCTACTTGTACAATTATCAATGATGATGATACGGATATGGATAACAACACAAGCCGTGGAGATTTGGATGAAGACAATGATGGTATTTTTGATGATAGAGAGATAGGAGATGGCTCAAATCTTATATCTAATCTTGATAAGAACTTTACAAAAGTGATTTCAACTAAAAAAGATAAGCTATATAGGTTTATGTTTAAGCTAGATACGAATAGTTCATCTGCTGTTAAAGGTCAAATAAAAGCATTTACTGAAGACAACTCTTCTATTATGCTCAATAATATATTTTATACTATGGACAGATATGATGCCTTTTTCAAAGCAAAATCAAATAGTACACGAATATCTTTTAAAACAGATACTACAGAAGATGTAAATCTCTCAATTGTAGAAGTACTTGATAGTGATGCAGATAGTGTTCCTGACTTTTTAGATTTGGACTCTGACAATGATGGAATTCCTGATAATATTGAGGCTCAAACTACCCAAGATTATATTATGCCAAATGGAGTAGAAGATGATAGAGGTGTAGATACGGCTTATCCTAATGGCTTATCACCTAGAGATATAGATACAGATGAAGATAATACACCTGACTTTATAGATACGGATAGTGACAATGATGGATTCTCAGACAGTAATGAGTCTGGATTATATCCAAGTGGCTATGTTGGAGAGAATGGGCTTGATGATGGTCTTGAAATTAGTGATGATTATAATAATACACAAGGTATGGCTTATGGTAAGAATAATCATATTTTTATGCTAAAAGATAGTGATGATGATACTTGGGATAATGGTAAAAATGCCAGTCCAACCACGATAGATTTTGACTATAGAGATACAAATGATAATACTCCTTTGGTCTATATTGACAAGAATATAAGTAAAACAGAAGGAGATAGTGGAGAAAAAACCTTTATTTTTAAAATATCTCTAACAGAAATTCCAGTTCACTTAGATACGATGTCATATATTGTTAGAAGTTCAGAAACTAATGAATTACTTTCCTCTGAACATGATAGTGCAACAGTCGGAGAAGATTTTGTAGCCAAAGAGGGCAATATCTCTATTTCAGAAAATAAATTTATATATGAGATACCTGTTAAGGTCAAAGGGGATAAAAAGGTTGAAAAAGATGAAGAGTTTATAGTTGATATAACAAATATAAATTTTGTACACAGAACTACAAATGGACAAGCTATAGGTGTTATATTAAATGATGATTTAAAGATTATAGTAGAGAGAGATAACAGTGAATTTAACCAACCAAAAGAGCAAAGAAGTTCATTTTATACACAAATCTCAGGTAGAGACTTTGCATACTCTATAGCCTCGTATGGGGAAGAGGACAGTACAAATCCATTAGAGGATATGACTTTAAAAGTAGAACTTTATAATGATGATAGTAATTTAACTGAAGTCGTTGATTATATCTATTTTGATAATAGTAAGAAAAGTAGAGTTCTCGTCATCAAAGAGGATGATTTAAAGATGTCTAAAGCCATAAAAGATGCACATTTTAAAGTTTATTATCTCAAAGATGAAAATGGAACGATACTTCATGGTAATTATACAGATGAAGAGTCCTATACTCAAATACTTAATCAAAATGGAAATATAGAATTCCCTATAGAAACTTCCAGTGACCATTTTGCTATTCGTCCTGCAACTTATCGTATAGAACTCAATGATTTAGATGAAGCCAATCAAACGATAACTTATACTATAAATAGTAGCCAAAACCAAAATATAAATCTTGCTTCTGAACACAACTATGAGATAAAAGCCAATGCAATAACTTATGAAGAAGCTAATATTACTTCTTATCAAAACTCTGATTCAAATGAGTTAAATACAACATTAATTTTTGATACAAGTGGGATAACCACTTGTGCTGACAGTAATGAGTCAGAGAAGAATTATAGTTTTGTACAAGGTTATTTAAGCAATCAATTTTCACATAATAATGTTGGTAAATATACCCTACATATGAGGGATATAAATTGGACACATATTGATCAAAATAGATATAGTTTAGGTTGTATATTAAATAGTAGCTCAAATGAAGCGGATAGTAGTGGTAAATTTGGATGTAATATTGATTCTAATGAAGGTAATAATTTTACAGATATACAACTAACTTTTAAACCATATAAGTTTGAATTTCTCAATACAGAATTGGTAAATATTAATGGAAATGGAAAAGATTATCTCTATATGAGTGACTTAACAGATTCACAAGAAATGGGATTAAAACTTCATTCAACGCTTATAGCTAAAGGTAAAAACAATACAACACTTACCAACTTTACCGACGGATGTATGGCAACAGAAGTTAAACTATCATCTACTTTCACTGTTGAGTCAGAGGATGGAAACTATACCAGCAATCAAAACTTTGCACTACACTCTATAGGTGGAACACCCGTTATGCCTCAAAATATATTAAGAGTTAACGATGACCA
>JALTGP010000213.1 GCA_027076905.1 Campylobacteraceae bacterium
TTATGAAAAAAACAGGTCAAATTCTCACTCTACTATTACTCCTCCCTCTTTCACTTTTTGCCTTAACAGATAAAGAGTTGACAACATCCATTAATCTCTCTGGAAAACAGAGAATGTTGACCCAAAAGATGACAAAAGAGAGTTTTTTGATAAAGCTCTCTTTTGAAAAAAAGAAAAATATTGAAAACCTAAAGAGCAGTAGTGAACTTTTTGATAAGACGCTAAACGGACTGATGCATGGGAATGCGACTCTAGGACTTATTGATTTTAAAGATAAAGAAATTAGTAATCAACTTAAAAAGATAGAGAAACTTTGGACAACTTTTTATAAATCACTCAAAGATGTTATAGAGGGGAAAGCAACTCAAAAAACTTATAAAAATTTAGAACTAAATAATATTCCTCTATTAAAAGAGATAAACAGAGCTGTTACGCTCTATAGTGAAAAAAAATCTTCAAATTTTAAGTTAAGTCATGATATAAATTTAGCAGGAAAACAGAGAATGCTAACACAAAAAATGGCAAAAGATTTACTTATTTTAAATAGTGGACTAAAAGTTAAAGCATATAAAAAAGATTTTAAAGTAACCAATAGACTTTTTACAAAAACAATAAAAGGACTTTTGGTAGGGGATAAAAGCTTAGACCTTGAAGGAGCAGTGCTACCCAAGATTAAAAAACAACTAAAAGTAGTAGAGAGCCTTTGGCAGATGGAACAGTCAAATTTTACTGAAGCTTTGAATGGAAAAGAGGTAGTAAAAACAGTTGCAAATCTAGATACTATTTTGGTTGAGATGAATAAGGCTGTGGCACTCTATACCAAATCACTTGACAGACAGTCTCAAAAAGATGCCTTTGCGTCACTTTTGGATGGTTTTATAAAAAAAGATAACCACAGTAAAAAGAGAATTAATCTCTCTGGGAAACAGAGAATGTTAACACAAAGAATAAGTAAAGTTGCGATTATGCTTTCACTAAATTTAAAAGTAAAAGAGAGTTCTGCTAAAATAATTGAAATGGCTCAACTCTATAATAAAACTCTTGATGCATTTAAACATGGAGATAGCAATTTGGGCTGTATTCCTGTTAAAGACAAAGATGTTCTGGCACAAATTTCTGTAATTGATAAGATTTGGAAACCTTTCTATGCTAATGTTAAACGTGTTGCAAAAGGAGAAAAAGAAGAGACGTTGGATTTTATTTTAGATAATAATGAAAAGCTACTTTTGGAATCAAATAGGCTTGTAACTCTTTTTGAAAAAAGTAATAAAAATATAAACTATTTAGAGAAATCAATGCTTAACTTGATTAATATAGCAGGAAGAGAGAGAATGCTCTCCCAAAAAATGACCAAAGAGAAGCTTTTATTGGTAAAACATCAAAATCAAGGATACGAAGAGAAGCTTCAAAAGAGTATTCAACTTTTTGATACATCATTAGTTGCCTTAATCAATGGAGACAGTTCTAAAGATATTACTAAACCCACTTCAAATGCAATTAAGGGACAGCTTCAAAAGGTTAACACTATTTGGCAAAAGCTTAAACCTCTCTACCTTGAGCCTAAGTCAGGAGCTAAGAGTTTAAGCGTTATTATTAGAAACAATACCAAATTATTGTATGAGATGAATAAGATGGTAGAGATGGCGACAGATGCTACTGAATACTAAATAGATTAATCTTCATCATTAATTACTACCCACTCATAAAAGGGTAGTGCTTCAAAGAGTATATCTTCTATTTTAAAACTGTATTGTAACGTTACCGTTACAATATATACCTTTTGGATATGAGCTTTTTTATAAGATAAAAATCTCTTATGTGCCTTTTGCCAAACAATCTCTTCGTTCTCAAAGGGAGCAGGAATTACCAAATATTTTTTATCTGTAATGTATCCCATAAGATAAAAAGCTTTGATGGGTATATTATGTTTGATAAGTGAGAGTGCCACCATCGTATCAAACTGTTTGGGAAAGTTTTGCGTAAGGGCAAGGTATTTAGCCAAAGCAAAATCAAAAAAGATAAGCTTTTTATTGTTTGGATTATCATAGTTAGAGATAAAAGTGATAATATTTTTTGCTTTAAACTCTTTTATCTGTCTATAGATAAGGTCTTTTGATATTTTATATCGCTCTTTGGCATAGCTATAGAGTTGATGTGTGGTGACAACAGAGGTATTGAAATGTGCCAAGATGGCAAGAAGTTTCTGCTCAGAGATACTAAAGTGACTATGTATAAAAAGTTGGAAAAGATGCTCTTTGGGAATGCTCTGTGTGGCAAGTAGTGGCAGTGTTCCTTGCCGTAAAAAGTAATTAAATATTTGTGACTCTGAACCTCTTTTTTGAAAGGAGAAAAACTCCTCATAATCAAGTAGTGGAACTTCTAAATAATCAAACTCCTCACCATAGTCATACAACCTATCAGAGACTATAATGAGCTTTTTAACCAAGGGAAGTGTTTCAAAATACTCATGGATATAGTGGTCAAGCACCACACACTTTATGCTATTTGCTTGAATAAATCCCTCTATATCTTCTTGCATCATGTCTCTAAATTGAAATTTTGGGTCTAAAAAATCAATATAGAGTATCTCTTCACTTGCATAACTCATAAGATAATCAAGAACCAAAGAGCTTTTTCCTGAATGAGGAGAGCCATAAATAAGCACTCTATTGCTCTCTAAAATTGTAAACTTTCGTTGATGAAAGTCATTAAGCTCATTATTTCTATCATAGAAATAGTCAAGGAGTTGCATTTTTTAGTTATCCTCTACTACATCCTAGGCTATTCTCATCTCCTCCTGCAAAGTAGTTTCCATCAAAACTAACCAATGAGTAGTTTCTATCATTGCCTAGCGATTTTTTTAGCCCCTCTATGGAGAGGAATCCTAGTGATTCAGCATTCATGCTTTTGGCAATCTCTTCTGGAGATAAACTAGCCGAGATAAGCTCTTTCGTACTAGGTGTGTCAATACCATAACGACAAGGGTACTTAATCTCAGGTGCTGCGATACGCATATGTACCTCGGTTGCTCCTGCCTCTTTTAGCATTTTGACTATCTGCTTTGACGTTGTTCCACGAACCAAAGAGTCATCGACAATTGCCACACGTTTTCCTGCGATTAGCTCTCTAATGGGTGAGAGTTTGAGTTTTACTTTTAGCTCTCGTATCTCTTGAGTGGGTTCAATAAAGGTTCTTCCCACATAATGGTTTCGTACAATTCCCATCTCAAATGGTACACCCAACCCCTCAGCAAAGCCTCTAGCAGCAGCAACTCCAGAATCAGGAACAGGAAGTACCAAATCAATATTAGCAGGAGTCTCTTTGGCTAACTGTCGTCCCATCTCTAAACGCTTCATATAAACATTTTTCCCATCTATAATAGAGTCAGGACGTGCAAAATAGATATACTCAAAAGCACATGGATGAGGGTCAGACTCAAATATCATCTCTGATTTTGGCTCTTTTCCCTCTTCAAAAACAAGCATCTCACCTGGTTTTACATCGCGAACAAACTCTGCACCCACAAGTTCAAATGCACAAGTTTCAGAGGCAATAATCCATCCACCACTTTTAAGTTTTCCAAGACTTAGCGGACGGATACCAAAACGGTCACGCACCACAAACATCTTACTTCTGCTCTGAATTGCTAAACAATACGCTCCCTCAATCTTACGAAGCATATCTTTGATACGGGCTTTGAGCTTATTTTTTTGACTTTTCGCGATAAGATGAACAATATTCTCAGTGTCCATGCCTGTTTGGAAAATAGCTCCCTTATCAATAAGCTCATCACGTACCTCATGTTTGTTGACCAAATTTCCATTGTGGGCTACAGAGATTTCCCCCAATTTATACTTGGCAAAAACAGGCTGTGCATCAAGTATTGAGTCATTACCTGCTGTAGAGTATCTATTGTGACCAATCGCACAATTCCCTACTAGTTTACTAAGTCTATCCTCTCTAAAAACATCGGTCACAAGACCACGTTTTTTGATAAGGTGAATACGTTTTCCATCAGCAGAGGAGATACCTGTAGCCTCTTGTCCTCGATGTTGCATCGAAAAGAGGGCATAATAGGCTATTTTAGATGCATTTGGGGTTCCAAAAACTCCTACAATGGCACACATATTATATTCCTAAACAGTCATTTATTGAGTAGAGACCATTTTTCTGATTTACCAACCATCCTGCTGCTCGGATTGCACCTTTTGAAAATGTTTCACGGCTTGTTGCCGTATGGTTAAGCTCCAAAAACTCCCCATCATTATAGAATCCAACGGTATGTCTGCCTACGATATCACCACCACGAAGAGCCATCACCGCAATCTCATCTTTAGTTCTAGCTCCAATCTGTCCATCACGCCCAGAGATACGAACTTTGTCCAAATCCAAATCACGACCCTTGGCTGCAAACTCACCCAAAGTCAGTGCTGTTCCACTTGGTGCATCCACTTTGTGTCGATGATGTTGCTCCAATATCTCGATATCAAAATCTTTTAGTGTTCGTGAAACTTGCTCAACTAACTGTTTTAAAAGAGCAATTCCTGCGGACATATTTGACGCATAAAGCACAGGCATCTCTTTGGAAGCCTCGGTCAAAAGATTTTGTTGATGAGGGGTAAAACCTGTGGTTGCAATAACCAATGGGGTAGGATTTTTAATTGCTATCTCCATCAACTCTTGGGTTGCCACAGGAGCAGAAAAATCAATAACTACATCACAGTTTTCCAAAAAAACTTGCATACTATTTGTTACTAAAACAGTGTCAGGCACTGATGTTTTCAATTCATCAAAAACGTGCAACACACTCAGCTCCAACCCCTCTGTATCCAGAACATTGTTAATAAGATGTTCACCCATTCGTCCTGTACTGCCTAATATGCCTACTTTTGCCATTGTTTTTCCTCACTGTTAAATTATGGCGAATTATACACGGTTTTTCATAATGTCAGGATTATTAATAAATCTCTTTATTTATAGTATGAAAAAATGGCTAAAAACTCTCTAAGGAATACAAATTTTTCAAATCTTTCATAGAAAAAATTTAATCTAAAAATAAGATTTAGCCTATTCTAATTCAGTTTAGTTGCACTATAATATCTTTAGTTTAAACTAAAGGATTTGAAAATGCGTAATATATATATATTGGGAGTTCCATTGGTTGTGGGATGCAAAGATGCTAAAATTATGAGTGGCGTAACACTCAAAGGTAAAGTTCAGTAATACAATGTGGATTAAACAGCGAGGTAATGAGCTTGGTTATAAGATAATTTTAACCATTTATAAACTGATAGGGTATCAAGGAGCAAAGGGTGTTATTTGGTTGGTCTCTTTTTTCTATGCCCTTATCACAACAGATGAACGAAAAGCGATGCAAGACTACTATAAAAAGGTAGGGGTCTCTTATAGCTTTTTATACTATGTTTCTCATATCAATCAATTTTCACTTTCACTATTTGACAGATTTGTTACGCGAATTGACCCTGATATTTTTGAGATTGAACGTGTGAACTTTGATGCCTTTTTACATAAAGATAAAAACCGTATCTTAGCACTTGCCCATATTGGAAATTGGGCGAATACTTTTGTGGCATTTCAATATGAAAACCGAACGATTCATATTACTGCCGATGACAAGCTAAAAGCTTCGATTTTAGAGTATGAATCCTCTCTTAAACATAAAAATAGCTCCTCTATCAAGGTTATTAATCTAAAAGAGGGACTCAAAGCCAGTATCGAGATAGTTAATGCGATTCAAAAGGGGGAGGATGTTGCTATTATGGTGGATAGACTCGTAGACCCTAAGCGTTATATTAAGGCAGAGTTTTTAAATCATCCTACAAAATTTAACAAAAATCCTTTTGAGATAGCCTACAATCGAGATGTAGATATGGTCGGTGTGGCTGTAATCCGTACAGGAGATAAACGGTATAAATTAATTTTTTCAGACCCTATCAAAGTAGATAAATCAAGAAAAAAAGAGGAATCGATTGCTATAATGGCAAAAAAATATGCTGAATACTTAGAGGATATTATTCGACAGTACCCTAAGCAGTGGTATAACTTTTATAATTTTTGGGAAGCTTAGGAATTGTAAAAGAACAAATATACCCAAGTTACGCAGGATTTTTGTTTCTAGTTCGATTGAAAGAATTCAACTAGGAATAAAAAGACAACTAAGGAATGCAAATAGTAGATGGAGAGGGATTATTAATTATAATAATATATTTGCATTAAACTTAATTTAAATATTTTTTAAGTTTATTGTGATAGGATTTCATCACTAAAAGCCAAATGGCTCTATTTAAAACAAGGAAACAACATGAAATTGACATCTGTCATGAAACCTCATGAAGTAGAAAGAGATTGGATTCTTATTGATGCTGAAGGTAAAACTTTTGGTCGTATTTTAACAGAAGTGGCTACTTTTTTAAGAGGTAAACACAAGCCTTCATTTACTCCAAACGTAGATTGTGGGGATTACGTTGTAATTATTAATGCTAAAAAAGCGAAATTTACAGGTAACAAACTGGCAACAAAAGAGTACTTTACTCACTCAGGTTACTTTGGTTCTACTAAAAGTAAAAAACTTGCTGATATGTTAGAGAACAGTACAGAGAAGCTTTATAGACTATCTGTAAGAGGTATGCTTCCAAAGACTACTTTGGGTAGAGCAATGCTTAAAAAATTAAAAGTGTATGTTGGTTCTGAGCATCCTCACACAGCACAAATCAATAAAGGAGCATAAGAATGGCAACTATCTATGCAACAGGAAAAAGAAAAGCAGCGATTGCTAAAGTTTGGTTGACACCAGGCAAAGGTGACATGACTATCAATGGTAAATCATTAGATGAGTGGTTGGGTGGACATGAGACACTTAAGATGAAAGTTAGGCTTCCTTTAGAAGCTACTAAGCAACTTGAATCTGTAAATATCGTAGCCAAAACTATTGGTGGTGGTTACTCAGCACAAGCTGACGCTGTTAAACATGGTATTACAAAAGCACTTGTAGCTTACGAAGAGTCTTTTAGAGCTATTCTTAAGCCTATGGGACTTATGACTCGTGATTCACGTGTTGTTGAGCGTAAAAAACCAGGTAAGAAAAAAGCAAGACGTTCTCCACAGTTTTCAAAAAGATAGTCGTTACTATTTTTTACTTTTTGGTCGGCTTTGGTCGACCAATTTTTTATTACCATCTTTTTTTCTATCACCCTATTTTGTATTAAGGAATACAAATTAAATAAGTGCCAAATTTCAAAGTAATATTTTCAAATCCGAAGCCCCAACAAAACCCTCTGGCACTCTTCAAGCTCAAAAGTAATCGTCTTTCCCTCTTTTGAAAGCATGGCTATATTGCCACTATCACTGCCTTTTAGAGAGACTTCTACCCCATTTTTGACCTTTTTAATCTCATGAACTTTAAATTTTTTCTCATTTAAAGCAATATCCATCCCGATATAACGCTTATTTAGCTCTTCTAGCGTTAGTTTTTTTGAAAAATCAATCACTTTTCCTATCTGATGCTTATTTTTATAAAGATATTTCCAAAAGTCACTAATCTCAATGGGGTTTTTAAGTTGAGCTACTTGACCTGATGGGCTTTGTATCGTGAGTTTGTTGTAACTATTTATGTAAAATGTCGTCTCTTTTGTCCAACCTTTTACGCTATTACAGATAGGTTCTGATGTTGCTCCAAACTCCTTGGTTACGGTTTTTACTAACTCTGTATATCCAAAATCATCATAGTTTATACCATCATCCTTTTCTATCTCATTTTTTATGATTTTGGCTTCTTTCTCCTCTTTTTTCTCTATTTGTTCAGAATTTTGAGGAACATCTACAGCTTTTATACTCTCTAGCTCCTCTTGTAGTTTATCTATTTCTTGGTCTTTAGCAGACATCTGTTTTCTGAGATTTTCAATAACCTCTTTCTCTTCGATTTGGTAATAACTGCCGTTATACTCCAATCCTTTGGGCAAGATACAGATACCTCTGACATAGGCATTTCCCCAAGATGGAACAGTTATCATCTGCACCTCTATAAGCTCCATCGCCTTTAATGCTCTAAGCGACTCTTCAATGGTTTTTTCGCTAATCTGTGGCAAATCTTCATGAAATTTTTTATTGGTAATTGGGAAAAAAGCCCCAATTTTAGTAGTCCAAATAAGAGCATTTATAATATATGCCATAATATCCACTTGGGTGTGGGTAAGTTTGTATCTCTCTTGAAAAAGAATATCTTTGACTAAAACTCTGGTGCGTTTAGGGAGGTTTTGAGGTGTTTTTGACATAATGAATCCTTGAAAATTAAATTTTTTAATCCTCAAGAGTCCAGCTACCAACATCTCTTGATAAAAATCAGACAAAATTGTGCATCACAACAGCAGAATTTAACAGATATTTCTGTAAAATTCTTTTGGAAGTGAAGTTGTTGGTTTTGTAGACGCAGGGGCTTCACTTCTTCTATCTGACTTTCGTTTCCAACATCTTAGAACATTTAAACTTAATATGCAATAAAAATCACTTTAAATTTTTCTTAATTTTTTTCTCGCGTGATTATTTATAATATATTATTTTAAAAGATTTTTCAAATCTTTTTACTGTAAATATTCTAGTATGTCTTCCCACCGAGACGATGGGAAGAAAGAAAAAAGATAGCCCTCTCATTGGATGATGCAACACACTATCAAAGCATGTTAGCCACAGCCCAAGATATGGAAGCGTTAGGAGACAAGACAAATTTCGATACACAAATAGTCTCTAATAACTTAAAAGTAAGAGAGTTAGACCAAGAAATCTACAAAATAGACGCACAGCTAGAGCTTTTAGGCTTGTATATTAATGTGGCTGATGCACTATAAAAACAATAAGGAT
>JALTGP010000214.1 GCA_027076905.1 Campylobacteraceae bacterium
TCCACCCCCTAAAGAAGGTGGATTCTTCCGAACTCCCAACTAATGTTAGGATATTGAGGAAGCTTTTATAGTCCGACATGACCTGCCTAGACTAAGTTTTTTGTGAAGACTACGACTACTTGGTTTTAGTAGGTATGCTGTACCTCACATAGGGTTATTGTAGCGAAAAAAGAATTATAGAATGTTTAATTTTGTTATTAAAGTTTTTTCTTAAAATCTACCACTTTCATCCACCACCTAAAGGAGGTGGTTTTTCGCTATAATTTGATAATATTTTAAGCAGAAGAGAATTAACTCTTCTTCTCTGCTTGGGTAAAGACGATATTATCCATATCCACCATACCAGTTCCCACAGGGATAAGACGACCAATAACAACATTCTCTTTTAGGTCTTCAAGGGTATCAACTGTTCCTGCAATGGATGCAGAGGTTAGTACCTTGGTAGTATCTTGGAATGAGGCTGCAGAGATAATACTGTCAGCTCCAACTGCTGCTCTAGTGATACCAATAAGAAGTGGCTCTGCCAATGCAGGTTCTCCAAAGAGTTTGAGTACTTTTGTGTTCTCGGTTGAAAATTTACGCTTAGAGATTAAATCTCCTGCAATAAACTTACCATCTCCCGCATCAATCACTTTTACCTGTCTCATCATCTGGGATACAATAATCTCAATGTGCTTATCAGAGATATTAACCCCTTGTCTACGATAAACTTTTTGAACCTCTTCTACAATATACTCATATAGTGCTTTTTCACCCAGTGCCATAAGAATATCATGACTTGATACCGTACCATCAGTAAGCATCTCACCTGTGTGTACAAAATCACCATCATTAACCACAACAGTTCTCTGTTTATCCACAAACTGCTCTACAGGATTCCCATATTCAGGAGTTATAATGATACGTTTTTTCCCTCTTAGTGGCTTACCAAATGCAATAGAACCTGTAATTTTTGCAATTAATGCAGGGTCTTTTGGACGACGTGCTTCAAAGAGTTCAGAGACTCTTGGAAGACCAGAAGTGATATCACTTGATTTTTGAGCCGCTTTTGGTGTTTTCGCAAGAATATCCGCAATCTGTACGCTGTCTCCATTCTGCACAAAGATAGCCGTTTTAGGGTCTAAATTATAGGTAATGATTTCATTATCACTCGTTGCCAATACAATTGCAGGTTTGTAGGTTGTAGGAATATACTCATTAAGTGCCAATCTAGTGGTTCCAGTAAGCTCATCAAACTGTTCAATAACAGTTACCCCTGGGATAATATCTTCAAACTTCACCACCCCATTAGACTCGGCAATAATTGGAACAGAGTAAGGGTCCCACTCAGCAATTACCACTTGGTCATCACTCTTTGGCTTGGCAATCAGTTCACCTCTTGATACCATGGTATCATCTTTTACACTAACAATTGAACCTCTAGCGATATAGTGTCTAGCTGCTTCACGATTATTCTCATCAACAATAACTGCAAAAAGACCCTTCTCTTTGACCTGTTCTCCCTCTTTAATGGTCGAAATTCTTTCAATATAGTCACCTTTTAACAAGAAGAATTTTACTTTTCCTTTGGCATCAGATTGAATATTTTGCGTCACAGGAGCACCATCTTTAACTTTGAGTTCAGATGCAAACGGGATACGGTTTGGTACTGACCACGACTCTTTAATCACCTCAACAATAGAGTCACCCTCTTCGATAATATCTCCATTTTCATAAGGAATAAAGAGTTTACCGTCAACCTTTCCACCAACACCTGCAAGTTCATTGGTTTTGGCTAAGTCATTCTTTCGTAGGGTATACTTCTGCTCTCTTGCCCCCTGTTGAATATTCAGAATAATCTCATCGTGAGAGTGAACAATAGAGACACGCCCTCGTGTCAATGATTTAACTTTAGGCTCAACAAGAAGTACCCCTGCATTTCTTCGGTTTGAGACTAAGAGTTTCCCCTCTGAGTTTTTATTAACATTTAAGTTATAGTATCGAATGAACCCCTCTTTTTTAGCGATAACTTGACGCTCTTCTTTACCAGCAGTCGCCGTTCCCCCTGTATGGAAAGTACGAAGAGTAAGCTGTGTTCCAGGCTCTCCAATAGATTGAGCAGCAACAACACCCACCGCTTCACCTGTTTTTACAATCTTGTTCTCAGCCATGTTTAGACCGTAACATTTTGCACAGATACCTTTTGGTGCTTTACAGGTTACAGAGGTTCTAATATTTACAGAACGCACCCCTGCATCGGTAATTAATCGTGCCAATGGTTCATCAATCATCGTTCCTTCACTTACCAATACTTCCGAAGTAATAGGGTCGATAACATCTTGTGAGATTACACGTCCATAGACTCGGTCTCCCAATGGTTCAATAAGCTCATTCCCCACCAAGATATCAGAAACATCCACACCTTCATGTGAACCACAATCATGCATCACAACTTTAACATTTTGAGCAACATCAATCAGTTTTCTTGTCAAATAACCCGCACTAGCTGTTTTCATCGCGGTATCGGCAAGACCTTTTCTAGCTCCGTGAGTTGAAATAAAGTACTCCAACACATTTAGACCTTCACGGAAGTTTGAGGTAATTGGTGTTTCAATAATAGACCCATCCGATTTTGCCATTAGACCCCTCATTCCTGAAAGCTGTCTAATCTGAGCCGCTGAACCCCTCGCCCCTGAATCTGCCATCATGTGAACGGAGTTAAATCCATCTTTATCCAATTTAATCAATCCCATAAGCTCTGAAGCCACGGTATTATTGGTATCTGTCCAGATATCAATAATCTTATTGTATCGCTCTTGCTCGGTCAAAAGACCTTTGGCATACTGTTTTTGTATCTCAACAACATTGGCTCTAGCCGCCACAATGGTTGGCTCTTTTCCATCGGGAACTTTAATATCATCAATAGAGATAGAGACCCCTGATTTGGTTGCAAATTTAAATCCTAAATCTTTTAAATCATCAAGGAAAATAGAGGTATAGGAGATACCACTTTTTGCATATATATAATCAACCAATGCAGAGATATCTTTCTTCTTCATAATTTTATTCCAATAGGATTGAGGAACATAGTCAGGAATAATATCGTTAAGAATAACTCTACCTGCTGTTGTCGTAATAATTTTACCCTCAATAAGCGTTCTAATTTTGGCATTTAAATCCAAATTCCCCTGCTCATTGGCAATAACAACTTCATCAACATTAGCAAATAGCTTATGCTCTCCTGCTACATCTCTCTTTTCCAGTGACAAATAGTAAAGCCCCAAAATCATATCCTGAGAAGGAACAGCAATCGCTTTACCTGATGCAGGAAGCAAAATATTCATAGAACTAAGCATCAAAATCTTAGCCTCTGCAATCGCCTCTGAAGACAATGGAAGATGAACCGCCATCTGATCCCCATCAAAGTCGGCGTTGAACGCAGCACATACTAATGGGTGAAGCTGAATCGCTTTTCCATCAATCAGTTTTGGGTGAAATGCTTGAATTGAAAGTTTGTGTAGTGTTGGTGCACGGTTAAGTAGTACGGGGTGACCATCAACCACATCCTCTAAACACTCCCAAATCTCATTTTCTTTGGTCTCAATCATTTTTCTTGCTTGTTTCAAAGTAGTAGCATATCCACGCTCTTGAAGCTTCGCCATAACATGTGGTTTAAATAGCTCAATTGCCATCTTTTTAGGCAATCCACACTCATCCATTTTAAGGCTAGGACCTACAACAATAACCGAACGCCCAGAGAAATCAACACGCTTACCAAGCAGGTTCTGTCTAAATCGTCCCTGCTTACCTTTAATCACTTCTGAAAGAGATTTAAGTGGTCTCTTGTTGGCTCCCTTTACAGAGTTTCCTCTTCGTCCATTATCAAAAAGTGCATCCACAGACTCTTGAAGCATTCTTTTTTCATTTCTTACAATAATTTCAGGAGCATCAAGCTCAATAAGACGTTTGAGTCTTTGGTTTCGGTTAATAACCCTTCTGTAGAGGTCATTAACATCAGAAACTGCAAACTTACCTCCATCAAGGCTTACAAGTGGTCTAAGGTCTGGGGGCATAACAGGTAGAATAGTTAGCATCATCCACTCTGGTCGGTTTCCTGAGTCCAAGAAAGACTCAATAACCTTTAGACGTTTAATAATTGTTTTTCTTTTCGCTTCTGATTTTGTCGCTTGGATATCCTCTTTGAGTTGTGAAAACATATCAACCAAGTCCAAATCACCCAAAAGCTCTTGAACAATCTTTCCTCCCATTCTGGCATCCAATCCTGATTCAGGGAAACGCTTGGTAATGGCTTGAAACTGCTCTTCATTAAGAACATCAAATTTAGAAAGAGGTGTGGTGCTTTCACTATCATACGATGCAAATCCAGGGTCTTTAACTATATACGCTTCATAGTAGAGTACACGCTCCAAATCTTTCATTTTAACACCCAAAAGTGTACCAATTCTTGATGGAAGAGAACTCACATACCAAATATGTGCCACAGGAGCAACCAAGTCAATGTGACCCATTCTATTTCGTCGTACTTTCATGGTAGTGACTTCAACACCACACTTTTCACATACAACACCTTTGTATCGCATCTTTTTATATTTACCACAGAGACACTCATAATCTCTTACTGGTCCAAAGGTCTTAGCACAAAAAAGACCGTCTCTCTCGGGCTTTAGGGTACGGTAGTTGATGGTTTCAGGTTTTTTAACCTCTCCATAACTCCATGAACGTACTTTTTCAGGACTTGCAACACGCAGACGCATTGCCAAAATATCCATTGGTCTATCTTCAGAAGTCAAATCAATAGGGCTTAGTCCCTCTAAAAAATCACTCATTATACTTCTCCCTTTTTCATTTCTCTATCCTCTTTTGTTTTCTCAAATAAATCCACATCAAGCCCCAATGCTTGAAGCTCTTTGGTGAGAACAAACATTGTTTCAGGTACACCAGATTCAGGCACACTCTCACCTCGTGTAATTGCTTTATACGCACGAGTACGACCATCTACATCATCCGACTTAATGGTCAACATCTCTTTAAGAGTATGTGCAGCACCATAGGCTTCTAATGCCCAAACTTCCATCTCTCCAAATCTCTGTCCACCAAAAAGTGCTTTACCCCCAACTGGCTGTTGTGTTACAAGCGAGTAAGGTCCTGTTGAACGTGCGTGAACTTTCTCATCAACCAAGTGATGTAGTTTTAGCATATACATATATCCCACATTAACACGCTCTATCATCTTCTCACCTGTCTTACCATCATAAAGCACTGTCTTACCATCAGCATCAATTTTAGCAAGTTCAAAAAGTTTATCAAACTCCTCAGCATTGGTTCCCTCAAATACAGCAGCACCAAACTTAACACCATTTGCCCAATCTCGTGCATAGACCAAAAGCTCGTCATCTGTTACTTTTGCTAAGGTCTCTTTGGCATTCATCAGTTTAGCAACATCTGCAATCTCTGTCATTTTAGCTCTAAGGTCTGTTATCATGGTCTCTTTTTTCTCATCAAACATCTCTTGAATCTGCTCTCCAAGTTTTTTACCAATCTGACCTAGGTGAACTTCGAGAATCTGTCCAATATTCATACGAGATGGAACCCCCAGTGGATTTAGAATAATATCAACAGTTTTTCCATCTTTGGTATAAGGCATATCAATCTCAGGTACAATATTTGAGACAATACCTTTGTTTCCATGACGACCTGCCATTTTATCCCCTACTTTTAGCTTACGCTTAGTTGCTACATAAACTTTTACAAGCTTAGTCACTCCATTTGGCAGGATATCATCTTTTTCCAAGATATAAAGCTTCTCTTCAAGTGCATCTTTGAGCTTCTTTTTCTGTCTTTGGAAATAACTTTTAGTAGAGTTATACTCACTCTCAACAATGCTATCATAAGCTTGAACCACTGATTTAAGTGCAAATCTGTTCACTCTTACAATTACCTCTGCATCAACATACTCACCTGGTTTATACTCTTTATCTTCTATGGTAACATTCGATACCAACTCTGATTGTGAAAGAAGTGCTGCAATTCTAAGTGTCTCTTCTCTGTCAATCATCAAGAGTTTATCATGATGCTCTGCATCAAGAACTGCTTTCTCCTCTTCATAGGACTGAACCGCTCTACTGTCTTTGTCTTGACCTTTTTTAATAAAGACCTTAACATCCACAACAACTCCCTCCATAGAGGCAGGACAGTAGAGAGATTTGTTCACCACATGACCCGCTTTTTCACCAAAAATAGCACGAAGTAGTCTCTCTTCAGGTGTTGGTTTAATCTCACCTTTTGGAGAAACTTTACCCACCATAATCATCCCTGGTTTGATATGTGTACCAACTTTTACAATACCACTCTCATCAAGATGCGTCAACTCATCCTCACGAATATTTTGGATATCTCTTGTAATCTCCTCCGTACCATGCTTAAGCTCACGTGCCTCAATCTCTTTTTCATAGGTATGAACAGAGGTAAAAGTGTCCTCTCTTAAGATTTTCTCAGAGATAATAATCGCATCTTCGTAGTTATATCCATACCACGGCATAAAGGCAACCATTGCATTTTTGCCAATAGCAAGTTCTCCCATGTCCATATTGGGTCCATCAGCGATAACCTGTCCCTCTTTAACCACATCACCAAGCTTTGCTGTCGGAGATTGTGTAAAGGTCGTATTTTGGTTGGTACGCATATTTTTTTCCATAGGATAATGGTCAATATAAACACCCCCCTCATCTTCTCCTAAAATATAAATATTTTTAGAGTCAACTTTTTCAACACGCCCTGGTCTCTTTGCTTTGACAGATTCCCACGCATCACGACTTACAATTGCTTCCATCCCTGTTCCTACTACAGGAGCATCAGTTTTAAGCAATGGTACAGCTTGACGTTGCATATTTGAACCCATCAATGCACGGTTAGCATCATCATGCTCCAAGAAAGGAATAAGTGCCGCTGCTGAACCTGAAACCATAAGTGGTGAGATATCAATAAGTGAAACTTTTTTAGTCTCATTAAGAAGTATTTCTCCATTACAACGGGTCTCAATAAGCTCCTCAACAATCGTTCTATCAAAAATTTTTGTTGACGCAGGGGCGATAATTCTATCCTCCTCTTGTGTTGCAGTAAGATAGACAATCTCCTCTTGAATCACCCCATCAATAACTTTATTATAAGGGGCTTCAATAAATCCTAAAGCGTTTACCTTTGCATATGTAGCTAGGGTGTTAATCAGACCAATATTTTGACCCTCTGGGGTCTCAATTGGACAGATACGACCATAGTGCGTTGGGTGAACATCCCGAACCTCAAAACCAGCACGCTCTTTAACAAGACCTCCCTCACCAAGAGCCGAAAGTCTTCTTTTGTGGGTAACTTCTGAAAGTGGGTTGGTTTGGTCCATAAACTGAGATAACTGCCCTGAGGAGAAAAATTCCAAAATGGTATTGGTAATCATCTTAGAGTTTACCAAGTCATGAGGCATCAACTCATCAAGTTGACCTGAAAGGGTTGTCATCTTATCACGAATCGCTTTTTGCATCTTGGTCAGACCATTATAGAGTTCATTTCCTAGAAGCTCACCAATGGCTCTAATTCTTCTGTTTCCTAGGTGATCTCTGTCATCAATATGACCTGAACCATTTTTGACTTTACTAAGATACTTAACCGTATGAATAATATCATCAGCTGTCATAACAGTCACATACTCAGGAACACGAAGACCTAATTTATGATTCATCTTCATTCGTCCAACTTTAGTGAGGTCATATCTCTCAGGGTCAAAAAAGAGTTGACGTAAGAAGTTCTTGGCAGCTTCTGGGGTTACAGGCTCTCCTGGTCTCATCACTTTATAAATACGAATAGCTGCCAGTTGATTCTCATCCTCTATCTCTTCGGTCTGTTTAAGTAGTCTTAGTGACTCTTGGTCGGCAATAAATGATTTGATAATAGAGTCATCAGAACCCTCTGCTAAGTCATCAGCAATCAAAAAACTCTCTATTCCTGAGTCAATAATTTTTTTAAGTCTAATCTCATCAAGAGATGTTACAACATCATAAAGAACCTCTCCACTATCTTGGTCAATAATTGGGGTTGATAGGTGTCTCTCTATGAGTACTTCGAGAGGATACTCTACCCACTCTAACCCCTCGTCAAGAAGCTTTTGAGCTTTTTTCTTTGTCAACCTTTTTGCAGCAGCCACCACAATACGCCCCTCAAGGTCACGTACCTCATAGGGTGTACGTGTGGCAAACTCTTGAGCCGAGAACTTGGTCACAAATCTATTATCTTTTACAAAAATCTCTTTTGAGTCATAAAATAGTTTCATGATGTCCTCTTTGGCATAATCTAATGCTCTAAAGAGAATGGTTACAGGTATTTTTCGTCGTTTGTTAATTCTTGCATAAAGGATATCTTTGGCATCATACTCAAAGTACAACCATGACCCTCTATCTGGAATAATCTGTGCAGAGTAGATTAGTTTATTCTCAACGGTGGTTGCCTCTTCCTCTTTAAAGATAACACCAGGAGAGCGGTGAAGTTGGTTAACAACAACACGCTCAACCCCATTAATAATAAATGAAGTTCTATCGGTCATAAGTGGGATATCTCTTACATAAACTGCCTGTTCTTTAATCTCTTTTGGGTCAAGTTTTTCACCCGTTTTTTCATCTCTGTTCCAAATAGTCAACGAGATGTTCATTTTTAGTGATACAGAGTAGGTCAATCCACGTTCCATACACTCACGAATAGTATACTTTGGCTGAACAATATCACTCCCTTTATACTCTAGGGTCAATCTATTTTGGTGGTCATTAAGTGGGAAAACTGAACGAAATACTTTTTCAATGGTTGAGTCTGTTCTATTTTTAGAATCTATCATCAAGAAGTCATCATAAGATTTCTGTTGTAGTTGAAGGAGATTTGGAACAGCAATTTGTCGAGGGGTCTTAGAGAAATCGACTCGAAGTCTATTTCCAGAATATAAAGAATTTAACATGGGCAAACCTTATTATAGTTATGTTAATTAAGAATGTATAGATATACGAAAAAACTATTGCACAATAGCTTATATATATAGCCAAAAAGCCTATCTGCTTACTTATTTTTAATGATATATTGATTTTGTACTGATATATATACAATACAAGAGTTATAATCCACTGTTACTAATGCAGTAGAAGAAAGGGTTGTAATAATTTAATATTTCAAGTGAGAAAATCTCACCTGAAACAGATAGGTCAGATATGACCTATTTAAGCTCACAAGCTGCACCAGCTTCTTCAATTTGTTTTTTAATTGCTTCAGCTTCATCTTTAGAAATAGCCTCTTTAAGTGTTGTTGGAACATCTTCAACCGCTGATTTAGCCTCTTTAAGTCCAAGACCAGTAATGGCTCTTACCACTTTAATAGCATTGATTTTTTTAGCTCCAGCATCTGTAAGAACTACGTCAAACTCTGTTTGCTCTTCAACAGCTTCTGCTACTGCTCCACCAGCTACTACTGTAGCTTGTGCAGATACACCAAATTTCTCTTCAAACTCTTTAACTAGCTCTGAAAGCTCAAGTACTGACATATTTGAGATAAACTCTAAAACATCTTCTTTAGTTGTTGCCATTTTAATTTCCTTTTAATTATTCTTCTAATTTTTAATTTTTTCTCGTTCGATAAAATCGAATCTACGCTTCTTCTTCTAGCTTTTCAGCTAAAGCACTCATACCAATTGTAAAGTTTTGCACTGGTGCATTCCAAACATTAAGCAACATACCAAGAAGTTCTTCTCTACCTGGAAGTTTCGCCATCGCTTCAATAGTTGCTAAATCAGCTACTTTTGACTCAATTACTCCAGACTTAATAGAAAAGTTATCTTTATTTGCAATCGCAGATTTATCAGCTACTTTACAAGTAGCAATCTGGTCTTCACCCCAAATAAAAATATTATTATCAAGAAGTTCCATCTCTTCACAGTTTGCATTTTTAAGTGCAATTCCTGCAAGTGTATTTTTTACAACACGTACTTGTACATCATTTTCTCTAGCCAATGCTCTGACACCTTCTAATGCATTAACAGTCATTCCTTTGTAATCACAAACGATTACAGCACCCTGTTCAACAAAAGCAGTGCTTAGTTCAGCAACAATAGCCTCTTTTTCAGTTCTAGTCATTTTTTCTCCTTTCGATCTCTAAAAGGGTAGTTAGATAGTGGTCAAGTTTAAACCTGATCTCTATCTGACTAACAAATTTTTTTCAAAACTCTATATTAAGCTCTCGCCCCTATTATCTTCAATCTAGATTAGTTATGCCAAGCATAAAGGAAAGGACATCAGAAATGATGCCCTAAGCTTTAGGCTTATGCTTTGGCTTTAATATCCATAAGCTCAGTTGCATCAAGTGTTACAGCTGGACTCATAGTTAAAGACAATGCACCATTAAGAATGTATCTACCTTTTGCAGATGCTGGTTTAACTTTGTTAATTATCTGAACAAAAGTCTCTAAATTTTCTTTAATTTTTTGGGCACCAAAAGATACTTTTCCAATACCTGCATGGATGTTACCTTTTTTATCAGTTCTAAAGTTAACTTTTCCACCTTTAGCTTCAGTAACAGCTTTAGTCACGTCCATAGTAACAGTACCTGTTTTAGGGTTAGGCATCAGACCTTTTGGTCCTAAGATTCTAGCTACTTTTCCAAGTGTTCCCATCATGTTAGGGGTCGCAATTACAGTATCAAAGTTAATGATACCCTCTTTAATTTGCTCAATAAGCTCATCGCTACCAACCAAATCAGCACCTGCTGCTTTTGCTTCATCTGCTTTATCATCTTTTGCAAATACAGCTACTCTTACCACTTTACCTGTACCATTTGGAAGAACTACTGAACCTCTAAGCATTTGGTCTGCGTGTCTCGGGTCAACATTTAAGTTTAGTGCAATCTCTACAGTCTCATCAAACTTTGCTGATTTTAAATCTGCAAGAAGAGCGGTAGCTTCATCAACACCATACTTCTTCTCTACGTCTATTTTCTCTAAGAGCGCTGCTCTCTTTTTATTTACTTTTTTTGCCATCTTTACTCTCCACGATATAAAAATCTCCCACTAATTAGTGGTCATTAGTTCAAAACTGAGATTACTCAGTAATATCAACACCCATGCTTCTACAAGTACCCATAATAATTTTTGATGCCATCTCTTTATCATCTGTATTTAAATCAGAGATTTTTTTCTCAACAATCTCATCAATTTGAGCTTTTGTTAATGAGGCAACTTTATTTTTAAGAGGATTATCAGAACCACTTTTGATGTTTGCAGCTTTCATAATAAGCTCAGATGCAGGTGGTTGCTTTGTTTCAAATGTAAAACTTCTATCCGCATAAACAGTGACTTCAACAGGAATTTTGAAACCCATTTTATCTTTTGTTCTTTCGTTAAATGCTTTACAGAATTCCATAATATTAACACCACGTTGACCAAGAGCAGGTCCTACTGGTGGTGATGGATTAGCAGATCCAGCAGGAATCATCATTTTAAACTTTTCAGTTACTTTTTTTGCCATCATTGTCTCCTTAGATTAAATAGTCGTTTATTTTCAAAAAATAAAAACTTCAATAATAAAAATTGAATATTTTTATTATTGAAACTTCTGTAGGGGTAACACTATGTGATTACCCATTTATAACATATTATATAATTTTTTCTACTTGTGTAAAGAGTATCTCAACAGGAGTATTTCTTCCAAAAATAGAGACATTCAATTTTAATTTTCCATGGTCAAGGTCATACTCCTCTACCATTCCTGTAAAGTTTGCAAATGGTCCTTCTATAATACGAACCATCTCTCCATCTTCAAAGTCAACTTTTGGTTTAGGAGCAGCTTTATTCTCCATTTTTTCAAGAATAACTTTAATATCTGCTTCACCTAAAGGAGTTGCAGTTTTACCTTCCCCGATAAAACGTGATACACGAGGTAGAGATTGAACTTGATGCCATAAGCTTGTATTTAAACTTACATGGGCAAAAACATAACCAGAGTAGAGTACTCTCTCTGTAATTTTTTTCTCACCATTTTTAACTTCAATCACCTCTTCAGTTGGAACGATGATACTCTCTACCCTATCTTCAATTCCATTTTCAACTGCTAAGAGTTCAATCCCTTTTTTAACAGCCAGTTCACTTCCTGAATAGACCTGAATCGCATACCATTGGAAATTTGTCTCACTAGGCTCCATCTTAACTACCTACTACCGCTTTAACGATTGAAGACATCAACATATCGACAAGTGCTAAGAAAATTGATATAACAGTTACGACAATAAAAACAGCAACAAATGCCTGTCTTATTTGTGTTTTTGTTGGAAATATAACTTTTTGAATCTCTGATTTTACGTGCGAAAAATATGTTGTTAATTTTTCCATTTTATAATTACCTTTTAATTGTGGCAGGCCAAGAGGGATTCGAACCCCCAGCACCCGGATTTGGAATCCGGTGCTCTACCGTTGGAGCTATTGGCCTAAGAATAAGAGAGATTAGTATAAATATAGTAATCTCTCTAAAAAAGCAAGATAAAAACCTATTACAGCTTCATCTCTTTATGTGTAGTATGACACTTACACCACTTACAATACTTTTTTAAAGCAATTTTTTCAGCAGTGTTTCTTTTATTCTTAGTAGTGTGATAGTTACGTCTTGTACACTTCTCACAACCTAAGTGAATTGTTTCTCTCATATTGACTACCCAATAATTTCAGCAACAACACCAGCACCAACAGTTCTACCACCTTCACGGATAGCAAACTTAGTACCTTGCTCAAGAGCAACTGCGTTGATAAGCTCAACAGTAATAGTAACGTTGTCACCTGGCATAACCATCTCAACACCCTCAGCAAGAGTAATTGAACCAGTAACATCTGTTGTTCTTACATAAAACTGTGGTCTATAGTTGTTAAAAAATGGAGTGTGTCTACCACCCTCTTCTTTTTTAAGGATATATACTTCAGCTGTAAACTTTTTATGAGGAGTGATTGAGCCTGGTTTACAAAGAACCATACCTCTCTCAACTGCATCTTTGTCAATACCACGGATAAGAACACCACAGTTATCTCCAGCAAGACCACAATCCATCTCTTTTCTAAACATCTCAACACCAGTTACAGTTGTTTTTTGGTTCTCTTTAATACCAACAATTTCAACAGCATCTCCAACACAAACTTGACCTCTATCAATTTTACCAGTTACAACAGTACCACGACCTTGAATTGTAAAGATATCTTCGATTGGCATTAAGTAATCTTTATCTGTTTCTCTCTTTGGCTCAGGGATATAAGAATCTACTTCATCCATAAGTGCAATAATTTTATCAGACCACTCAGCAAGTTTTCCAGCTTTAGCTTCTTCAAGTGCTTGGAATGCAGAACCAGCTACGATTGGAGTATCATCACCTGGAAAATCGTACTCTTCAAGAAGTTCACGAACTTCCATCTCTACAAGCTCCAACATCTCTTCTTTATCTTCATCATCAAGTTGGTCTTCTTTGTTTAAGAATACAACTATGTAAGGTACACCAACTTGCTTAGAGAGAAGGATATGCTCTCTAGTTTGAGCCATTGGTCCATCAGTAGCAGCAATAACAAGAATAGCACCATCCATTTGAGCAGCACCTGTAATCATATTTTTAACATAATCGGCGTGACCTGGACAATCTACGTGAGCGTAGTGTCTACTCTCAGTTTCATACTCAACGTGAGAAGTAGCAATGGTAATTCCTCTTTCTCTCTCTTCTGGTGCATTATCAATTGCATCATAATCCATAAATGCTGAGTTATTTTTAGTTGCAAGTACAGCAGTAATTGCCGCTGTTAAAGTAGTTTTACCGTGGTCAACGTGACCAATTGTACCAATGTTAACATGTGGTTTGGTTCGTTCAAATTTTTCTTTAGCCATCTGTTTCTCCTAAGTTTTAATTCTTAAATTTTGCCGATATTATATCAGACATAACTGTATATTGCTTTAATACCATAACAATATGGACAAAAATAAGATAAAATTCTTTTTTATCACATTTTTGTCCATATATTTTCGGTGGGGCCCATAGTGAGACTTGAACTCACGACCTCTTCCTTACCAAGGAAGTGCTCTACCCCTGAGCCATATGGGCATAATTTTATTTCTTACTTTTATTTAATATTAGTGGTTGATTTTGATTGGTAATGTGAAAGTAGTTTAAAAAATTTCACATCAGCTTCCAGATTACTTTGATACTGTTGGAGCGGGAAACGAGATTCGAACTCGCGACATCCTGCTTGGAAGGCAGGGGCTCTAGCCACTGAGCTATTCCCGCATCTATATCAAATATATAAATGGTGGTGAGTGAAGGATTCGAACCTTCGAAGACGTAGTCAGCGGATTTACAATCCGCCCTCGTTGGCCACTTGAGTAACTCACCATATTTTTATATTTCTGGTCAAACACTGATAAAATTTTAATGGAGCTGATGAAGGGACTCGAACCCCCGACCTGCTGATTACAAATCAGCTGCTCTAGCCAACTGAGCTACATCAGCACCATTCATTTAAAGATTTCATTTAAGTCATCGTTTAAATGGAGTCGCATTATAGACAAAAATTAAACCTATGTCAAGAGTTTTTATAAAAAAAATAAAAATTCTTTTAAATTTGCTATAATTAATTAAAAAAAGGCATTTTTATGAAAATTCTTCTAGCACCTAGTGAAAAAAAAACTGAAGGTGGAACTCAAAATTTTGATTTAAACAAACTACTTTTTCCCCAACTAACAGCAACAAGAAAAGAGATTTTACATAAATATATCAATATTTTACAAAAAAATGACCACCAAGAGCTTTCAAAAATGTTTGGCTTAAAAAAAGAGGCTGATATAGAGTATCATAATAGGGATATTATTCATGAGTTAACCATGAAAAGTATAGAGCGTTACACAGGTGTTGCTTTTGACTATCTTGATTATAGTAGTTTAGAGAGTAAAGAAAAAAACTATATAGATAAAAATGTCATCTTATGCTCCAATCTTTTTGGATTTTTAAGAGCTGATGATATGATTCCTGAATATAGACTCAAACAAGGAGAAGCAATAAGAGAGTTAAAACCTGAAAAACTCTATAAAAAGCAGAGCTACTTATTAGAAGAGTATCTAAAAGATGAGGATATTTTGGATTTACGTGCTATTTTTTATGATAAGTTTTACAAGCCTACTAAAAACTATACTACTCTAAAATTTATTAAAGAGGGAAAAGTAGTAAGTCATTGGGCAAAAGCCTATCGTGGAATAGTACTTCGTGAAGTGGCTAAAGCTCAAATTACTAGTTTAGAAGATTTTATGAACCTTCCTATAGAAAATTTATCTATAGATGAAATTCAAACTAAAAAAAACCGAACAGAGATTATCTACACAATTAAGTAGTTTGTGCCAATAAGGCTCGAACTACCTCTCTATCATCAAAATGATTTTTTTTACCTTTAATCTCCATTGTATCTTCATCTCCTTTTCCAAGAATCATCAAAACATCATCCTCTTCAAGTTCACGAAGAGCCTCTTGAATGGCAAATGCTCTATCAACCATTGCACGAATATCCTTCTGCTCTTTTATTCCAGATAAAATATCGTTAATAATCTGTTCAGGCTCTTCATCTCGTGGATTATCATTGGTCACATAAACTTTTTTGGCAAACTTAGATGCAACTGCTCCCATTCTAGGTCTCTTTCCTCTATCACGGTTTCCCCCTGCCCCAAAGACTACAGAGATATCTCTGTCCTTCATGCTATCAAGAACTTGTAACATACCATCATCTGTGTGAGCAAAATCTACAATAACTAGTGGTTTAGTACTCACCACCTCCATTCGACCTGCTACACCTGCAAAGTTCTCTACCACTTTACATACTTCTTCTATATCTCTACCTGTCAACATCGTAGTTGCACCAATAGCTGCCATAAGATTAAAGAGGTTAAAAAGTCCTACCATAGGAGAGTGAAAAGTCGCCTCTTTACTCATATGTTTTATCCCTGCTGTAATCCCATATTTTAGAGCAAACGCTTGAACTTTAAAAGTAGCAGGTTCATCGACCCCATAACTTTGAGCCCCTATTGGATTATACGTTATACTTTTAATATCATCTTTGTTGAGAAGTTTAGGAGACTCATCGGCAAAAAATAGACTCTTTACTCTTTTATACTCTTCAACTGTTCCATGATAATCAAGATGGTCACTTGTGACATTAGTATGAATCTTAAGGGCAAATTTAATTCCCTCTATTCGCTCCTGATCAATGGCATGAGAACTCACCTCCATAATAAAATAGCTACACGCTTTATCTTTGGCAATTTTCATATAGCGTAAGATATCCAAAATAGAAGGGGTGGTCATACTCTTCTCTTCGACACGCTCTTCATTAGCAAAAAAACCTCTTGTACCAAGCAACGCAACGCTTTCATCTAAATCCAGTAGAAATGAATAGATACCTGCAGTGACAGTAGTTTTACCATTCGTTCCCGTAACTCCTACTACTTTGATATCCTCTATATTCCATTTTAAAATAAGCTCGTTAGGGGTAATCAATGAAGGCTTTACATCTAAAGCTTCAAAATATCTTCTATTTTGGGCAGTCAATAAGAACTGCGTATCATCATCAATTTTTGTGGTATCATCTGTAATAAACTTCTGTCCATCTAAATTATAATCTATTTTCAATTTTTCTCTTTTTTAATTTTATATTACTGCTCTTTTAACTTATGATAAAGCTTATAGATATCTTGGTCTTTGCCAAAAGTATTGGTCATGGAGTCCAAAAAATGTTCTGCCAGTTTATGTTGTCCTTGGCTTATTAGTTCAGTAATAAAAAGAACATACTCCTCTTTACCTTTTAAAATAACCTTGGTAGAGAACATAACATCTTCAAATGCTTTGTTAAAGTCACCTCGTTGCTCCACAAATTTTAGAAAATCCTCATAACGGATACCATCTTGATACTCAATTTTATCCTCTATAGGAGTCAGTATCTCAGAGAGCTGACTTTTACTGCTATCAAGTGTGGCAATGAGATTTTCCATTACCTTTTGTGCATCTCTCTCTTCACCTTTTATAATCTGATAATAGTCGAAAAGTGCTTGTGCTTCATCGCTATTATCTAATCCTATATCACAAAGGTAAACTCCAATTTTTGCCACACCATTGGTCGAATCCTCTTTTAACAATAGTCCATATGTTGTCAAAGCATCGTCATAGTTCCCTAATGAAAACTGATTCTCAGCCCGTGTTAGTAGTCTACTAATGCTTATTTTTGCCATAATTTATCCTATTATCCTAATTGGTCTAACTTATCTTCCCAACCATGGGGAACATTCATTACCGTTATCTCTGGGTGGATAAACGTTTTCATCTCTTTTTCAATTCCAAACTTAATGGTGGTTCCTGAACTACCACAACCAACACAGGCTCCTTGCAACTGAACAAAAACGGTACCATTTACAATATCTATAAGGGTAACGTCTCCTCCATCTTTTTTTATCCAAACACTCGCTTTTTCAAGACGATCTTCTACAATTGGTCTTAACTCTTTATCTGTAAATGGAAGCACTGCTTCTCCTTAAATTTATATATTACTCTAAATATACATTATATTTCAACTTTTGTCAAGAGGGTGATAATCTCTTTTATATCTAATCAATTCTCATATTCTTACTTTATTTCACACTTTTAAATAAACTATAATAAAGTTAATTTTACAATACAGTAAATTAAAGGAGTGTGACACTTTCATGATAAGACAATTATTTAAAAAAAAAGGTTCTAATGTCAAGCTCGATGCTTTTATTAAAAAATATAAGATTCCTAGGGAGTACCTCTCTATTAACAGAAAATCTATCTCAGTAGGTGTCTTGATAGGTCTTTTTTGGGGTTTTATCCCCATGCCAATGCAGATGTTAGCCGTTTTGGCAATGACACCCTTTTTTAAATTCAATGTTCCAATTGCTATCTCTATGGTTTGGCTTAGTAATCCACTAACCATGCCATTTATGTACTACATGGAGTATCAAACAGGCAATTTGCTATTGGGTAAAGAGGGATTAGAGGGGATAGAGATGACTCTAGACTGGTTTAGTAACAACTGGGATGAGATTATTGTACCCCTCTATATAGGAACCATCCCTTACTCTTTGGGTATATCAACACTCTGCTATGCGATTATCAATAGACTTTGGATTCTCTCTGTAAAAAATGCAAAGCCTAAAATTTTTAAATATAAATGTTACTAACTGAAGCTATAAAAATGTAAGTGCTACTTAAAGGTCATCTTTTATATGCTTGATTCGCTCATATCCTGTTGGATGAAGCTTTAAAAGTGGTGCATTCATATATTGAAGATACTCCAGAACATCCACCGCTATTTTTTTCTTAATGCCATTCCTTCGTAACACTTTAATCGCATACTCATCAGCCTTGAACTCTTCATCTTTTTGAAATCTAGATTTTCTCATACTAGAAGTAACACTCTCTAGCACACCATTTGAAGCGGAAGCAACCATATCTCCACTCATATTAATCGCATTCTCCAAAGCAAACATTGCATGAGCTTTTCGGTAGCTACTTTTATAATCTTTCTCTTTGAGGTGTGCTATCTCATGTGCCATCAAAAACAATAACTCATCATCATTAAACTTCTCAACAATCCCACTATTTACACGAATTGCACCATTTGGCATCGTAAAGATATATAAAAAAGGATTAAGATAGACCTTAATATCTAGTTTTAAATCGTCAGGAATATCGATTTTTTTCATCACCTTGAGTAAATCTATATAGTACTGGTCAATATCTGGTGCAATGGTCTGATTATCATCCATTTTTTTCAAATCTTTCTCTGCTAACTTGTCCATATCTTTATCATTTGCCAATGTTGCTCTCATTATATCTGAAGCAGATTTGACCGCATACGACGCTGGTTTACTAATAATATCAGGGAGTGAATCCTCTAGACTATCGACTATCGACTCCTCTTTATCATCAATATCTAACTCATCCGAAATATCAGAGAGTATCGTATCTATTTTATCCGTAGGAATGAAGTCGGTAATTTTATCCCAATAAGACTCGTCATCATCATCATCTTTTGCACTTACTACACTAAATGTTACACACAAAAGCATAACAGGTACCAGTATATTTTTCATCATTTTCATTTTTTCAGTCCTCATTATATAAGATAATAACGAATTCTATTTAAAAATTACCTTTTTTATAATTTTTATTCATAATTATTTCTTATATGTTTATTTTCTTTACATTTTAAATAACTTAAAATGTTATTTTAATGTTCTAAACCAATCACTTAAATATTTATCTGCTTGATACTCCATAAATCGCTCTTTATCAATCCATACGTGAACATTATCTATCGTACCATAAATTTTCCCTAACAGCTCTTCTCCTTGTATTTTTATCTCAAAATTAGAATTAATATTACTATTAAGAACATTAAGAACTGTATCTGTCAAATAGATATGATTATAACCATTATCAATTTTTAATGTCGAAGATAAGATAGAGTTTTGATATCCTGCCAAAAAAGAGCTTTTGTCATAAACTTCACTTAAGATATCTATGGATGCTTTTTCATAAATCATATCGGTCAGTTTGCTTTGTACAAAACGGGTATCCTTTAAATCAGTATTAATAAATACTCTCTTATCTTTTATATTAAATTGTATCCTACCATCAATCTTGGATACAAAAAGTACAGGATAGGAAAACTGCTCTAATATCTGTTTCAAAGAGACCCTCTTTAATTTCATGTCAAGATACTCATCTTTATAAATATAAGACAACTCCCCTCCAAATTGACTTGTAGACCCACGTATCTCTAGTAATTTACTAAGAGTATCATAAACAATGGTTCCATTAACATCCAAAATACCATGAATATCCAATATGTCTTGATAATTGGGCTTCAAGAGTTTTTTAAAATCTGCCAAATTTTTTAAATATATAGCATAATCTCCTGTGGCTATTTTCTTACCATCATGGTAGTATCCATTTTTTAAAATAATCATCCCCATAGTAGAGCCAATCTCTGCTTTATAACGATACTCAACACCTTGAAAATCAATGGTTGAATTTAAAGAGAAAGGGATATCCTCTTTTACTTGATAGACTCTTGCTTTTGGTATATAGATTTTGGTCTTTCCCTCTTTAGCATACTTTGAAAAAGATTCAAAATTGGCATTAATATTAACCAATCCACTTAAAAAAACCTTCTCTTCTAAAAAAATGAATAGTTTTTCTATACTCACTCTCTCCATGTCAATACTCATCTCTTTGATATTGTGAGGAGTATTAGTAAAACTATACTGCACCTCTCCATCAAAAATATTACCCTCGCCTGTAACCTTTAACGAGGAGAAATCACCCACAAGTTTTCCTTGTATATCTATCTTATCGTTTAGATGAAAATCGTTAAAATAAAATGATTCTCCCCTAAGATGATAGCTCATATTAATATAGTAATTGGTCAACTCCCCCTCTAAAGTAATGTTAGCTGTATCATTAATCTGTAACTCTATAACTATAGATGGATATTTTTCTAAATTTAGAGAGTCTACTTTTATCTTATTATAAGTATACTTAGAGAGATAATCTTCAATAAAATATCCTAAGATTTTATGTCCACTCTCCATCTCTAAAAAATAGAAAACAGTTAGAGAAAATAAGAGCAATAGAGCCAAAAAATATTTCCAAAATATTCTCACTATATGCCTTTTTAATGAGAGGTAGTAGAAGAGAAGACTACTCCTCCTCTTTTTTATCCATTGCTTTACTATTATCCATTAGTACAGGAACAAAAAGCAGAGATACAAAAACAGCCGCTACCGTACCAGAAATCAATGCCACACCAAGACCACCAAAAATAGGGTCACTTGCAAGTAGTGCTGAACCTAAGATAATCGCAATGGCAGTCAAGAAAATAGGTATTGCTCTGGTTGCTGAGGCGTGTGCAATGGCTCTTCTTTTTTCCATTCCAAGATCATTAATCAATGCCATAGCAAAATCAATAAGCAGAAGTGAGTTACGCGATGAGATTCCCATCAATGCAATAAATCCAATAAGTGAGGTAGCTGTCAAAAAGAAAGTGTTAACCGTCACCAAGTCAGCAACCCAATGCCCTAAAATAACACCAATAAGTGAGAGAAATGAGCCTCCTAAAATAATAGCACTCAGTGCAAAACTTTTATAGTAAATTACCAACAAGAAGAAAATAAGTACCAATGCAGCAATAAATGCAGCACCTAAATCTCTAAAGGTATCTAAGGTTACTTTCATCTCTCCATCCCAACGTAACAAGAACTTTTCACCTGTCTCTTTATCGGTTAGCTCCAAATCAAACATATAGGTTGAAAAGGGTGCGGTCTCCACAATATACTCTTTTTCAAAATACTCCATCATTGTTTTACGAGCTTCTAGCAACGGATAGACCTGAGAAACATTATCTGTTTCTGCAATAACATTAACCATTCGCTTTAAATTTTTGTGCATAATAGAAGGGATTGATTTTACTTTTTCAATGCGAACAATCTCTGACACAGGAATCTGCTCTCCAATTCTGTTCATCAATTTTAAACCCTCAATTTTTTTATAAATTGCATCTGAAGTATCTTTATTTAAGCGTCTACTTTTATTGTCTAGGACTAAAAATATAGGAATTTGAACCAAGCTATCTTTAGAGTTTTTGGTTGCAACAACCATTCCCTCAAATGCAAGATAAAGGATATTATTGACCTGCTCTATCCCCAGCGACTCTTCTGCAATTTTTTTAACATTAGGAATCAATTTATACGTATCATACTCATCATCTGACATAATATCAATATCAACCAAATCTTTTGTATTGGTTAAAATATTGGCAACATCTACAGATAGTTGTCGTATTTTATCAAGATTTTCACCATGAATCTCAACAACAATCTGTGCCAAAGTAGGAGGTCCTGCTGGTTGTTCAATAAGTTTAATAACACTGTTTGGCACAATTGACTGACAACTCTTTTGTATTATAGGACGCAATCTACTCACCATCAAAAAAGAGGGTTCATCTCTATCATGTGTAGGGGTTAAATTTATCAAAATTTCTGCTAAATTTTCAGTACGTTTCATGATAGAACCTTTTACCAAACCAGCATAGTCCAACGGAATTCCTTGTCCATAGAAGATAGAAATATCCAAAATAGATTTCTCTGCTCTTAAATTATCAATAACACACTCTGTCACTCTCTTTGTTTTTTCAATAGAGCTTCCTGTAGGAGTATCCACATAAATAGAGAATGTGGTACTACTTTTTCCAGGTAACATACGTGCCAATACTCCTCCTGATGGAAACATCAAAAGTGAGGCAAAGAATGCTATAATAGTTAAAACGATTATCATAGTTTTTCTAAAACTGCTGTTTAGAATCCAAAAAATTAAATCTTCAAATTTCTTCATCTACTTCTCCCCTTTATTATCATTTTCTTCTTCAAGCTCAAGAGGCTTGGTAGATTTTGGCTTTTTCAAAAGTTTTAAACTCAAATATGGTGTAAAGATATAGGCAACAACCAAGGAAGCAAAAAGAGCCACAGGAACATTGTACGGAATAGGTTTCATAAATGACCCCATCATTCCCCCAACAAATGCCATTGGTACCATGGTCATAATAATAGCCAAGGTCGCAATATTGGTAGGACCTCCCACTTCATCGGTCGCTTCGACCAATATCTCCTCCATCTCTCTGTCTCCTGCACCCTCTTCATGAAGGTGACGGTGTATGTTCTCAATAACAATAATTGCAGCATCTACCAGAAGTCCTAGCGAAAGGAGAAAGGCAAATAGCGTAATTCTATTCATCGTCTGCCCTGTCATATAGGCAATAAAAAGTGTGATTGCCAAAATAGCAGGAACTGAAAAGGTAACAATAAGGGATTCTCTCCAACCCAACGCAAAGACCAACATCAAAGCAATAATAAGAATAGTAATAAGAAGATGATTCATCAATTCATCAACTGCTTCATTGGCTCTCTCTCCATAATTTCGTGTTATCTTATATTTAATTCCTAACGCTTCAAACTCACTATCATAATGTTCAATAAGAGCGATAATATCCTCAGCGGTAAAAACCGCATTGGTTCCTGCTAGTTTAGAGATAGAGAGTGTAATTTGAGGTATACTTTTAGTTAATGCTTTGGAGGTATCATTATCAGGTCGATTGATGAATTCTACATTTTGAAAGTTTTGCTCATCAATGCCCTCTTCAATCGAAGCAATATCACTAAGATAGAGAGGATGGTCTCTATATCGAGAGACCATGATATTTTTAATATCGTCTATGCCATTAATGGCATTTGCAACACCAAACTTAATCAGTTGACCATTATTAGTTCGCCCTTTAATATTTGGGGCATTTGCTGAAAATTTCTTTATCGCCATCATCACTTGTCCCATAGAGAGGTGATAGCCTGTTAATTTATTAACATCTATCTTGACATTATATTGTGATTTATGTGCTCCGTGGAGTTTGGTTTTGGCAACATTATCAACCCCACCTAGTTCATGGTCTAATGTCCGTATCCTCTCTGTAAACTCAATAAGAGAAAGTTTTGAATCCTCTGCCTGATAAAAAGCAACGGTTACAATAGGAACATCAATATCAATATCAAACGGCTTAATAATAGGGGGCATAACCCCTTTTGGCATCTGATCCATATTTTGCATTACTTTAT